>CAMYWZ010000198.1 GCA_947302945.1 uncultured Bacillota bacterium | reverse complement strand
TTCCGTTCTTCTGAGGCAGGGTGAGGACTTTGTGACCGCCGAATTCTACGGCTCCAGATTCGTGGACACTGATGTGGCCTGTTTCGGCTGCGATGACGCCCTGGTAGCTTTTAAGGAGAGCGTCTATGACGGTGGCATTCGTCTGCGTGCCGCCGACAAGGAAGTGCACTTCAGCTTCGGGGCAGGAGCAGGCTTTGCGGATCTTTTCAGCCGCGTCTTTGCAATATCCATCCGTGCCGTAGCCGGGGGTCTTTTCGAGGTTGGTCTTTGCGAGCGCCTCGAGTATTTCGGGGCAGGCGCCTTCTATGTAGTCAGACATGAACCAGAGCTTATCGTCAGTCATTTTGCGGACTCCTTAATGCAGTATTTATGATATTTTAACGCGCCCGCGCCGGCCTCTCAAGCAGTTTTTTTTGAAATGATACTTGCAAACAGAACAAATGTTCTGTATAATTAAATCGTGAAAAACACAGGCGCAGGGGTGCAGAAAATGACGGATCTTTTAGACGGCCTCAACGCGGCGCAGAAAGAAGCTGTAACTACCACGGAAGGAGTCGTCCGTGTCATTGCCGGTGCCGGCTCCGGCAAGACGGGCGCTCTTGCGAAACGCTTCGCTTATCTGGTAAATGAGCTTGGCATAAGTCCCGGGCACATACTATGCGTAACGTTTACCAATAAGGCAGCTCAGGAGATGCGCAGCAGAATAAGGGCCTTAACAGGGGATAACGATACGGGGTATATCAACACCTTCCACGGTTTTTGCGTGTCCGTTCTGCAAGAGGACAGCTACGCCGTATCGTATCCGAAAAAGTTCATAGTCCTGGACAATCCGGACATAGACCAGATGCTCCAGATCATCTACGACGAGCGCGGTCTTACTCTTCGGGACATGTCCTTTTCCGACGCAAGGGACATGATAGAGATACAGAAGCTCTTCAAAGTCCCGGAATACTACATGGATATGATCTCCATGTCTCTCGAGGACCTGCGTCAGAAGTACCTTGCGGCCCAGACTGCGGAAGAGATCATCTTCTACGGCTATCTGTATCAGGAGAAAAAGTGCTTCGGCCTTGATTACAACGACCTCATCAAGTTCACGCTGTACATATTCTCCGAGCGGGAAGAGATACGCCTCAAATGGCAGAAACGCCTGGAATACATAATGATAGACGAGTTCCAGGACATAGATGATCTTCAGTATCAGCTCATGGAGGTGCTCTGCGCTTATCACGGGAACCTCTTCGTGGTCGGAGATCCGGATCAGACCATATACACCTGGCGCGGCGCTAACGTGCGCTATCTCATGGATCTGGAGTCTAAGTTTTCAGGCTGCAAAACCATAGTCATGGCGCAGAATTACAGGTCTCTGCCGCCAATACTGGACGCTGTTAACTCGCTCATAGCAAAGAATAAAACAAGAGTCAAAAAAGACCTCATCCCTGTGCTCGGAGGAGGTGTCAGGCCGCTTTATTATTACGCAAAAAGCGCGGAACGGGAGGCGGAATGGATAGCCGGGCGCATAGAAGAGCTTGCGGAAAAAGGAATGTCCCTGGGGGATGCCGCGGTCCTTTACCGCGCGCATTACGTCACGAGAGCTCTGGAAACGGTCTTTCAGAAGAGAAAACTCCCTTATGAAGTCTACAGCGGCGTGCGTTTCTACGACCGCAGGGAGATAAAAGACGCCCTGGCGTACCTCAGACTGCTTGTTTTTCAGGACGATCTGTCGTTCCTTCGGGTATGCAACGTGCCCAGAAGGAACCTCGGTGATAAAAGGATAAACTTCCTTAAGGAGAAGGCTGCGGAAAGCGGAACTACGCTCTATCAGACGCTTAAGGAGCATCTGGATAACGACATTTAAAACGGAACATGGGCGCTAAAGCTCTTGGATCTGGTGGAGAGGCTGTCCGCGTACGCACAGTACCTACATTTAACGGAAACGCTTGCCGCCGTGCTGGATCAGAGCGGCTACGAAAGGCTCCTGCGCACCGAAGGCAGCCAGGACAGGCTGGACAACGTGGCGGAGCTCAAGCAGAGCATATACGAGTACGAGATAAGCTGCGGAGAAGAGCTCTCCGCGGAGGACTACCTGCGCACAGCAGCCCTCATGACGTCCGCGGACGAAGAAGGAAGCGGGGACAAAGTCAGGCTCATGACCGTCCACGCCGCAAAAGGCCTGGAATTCCCGGTGGTCTTCCTCTGCGGCATGAATGAAGGCATTTTCCCCTCAAGGAAAATAGATACCATGGAAGGCATGGAGGAGGAAAGGCGGCTCGCTTACGTTGCCATGACAAGGGCAGAGGAGCAGCTTTTCCTCTCCGGCTCCGGCGGCAGAGGGCTGGACGGCAGTCTCAGGGTACCTTCGCGCTTTATCACGGACATAGACGAAGGTCTTGTGGAACTGGACGGAGAGCTTTCGGATGCCCTCATGGAAATGGCAAGGCAGCAGGCAGTAAAAACGGACCTCATGCTGAAAGACAATCCGGACAGGTTCGCAGCCGGCCAGAGGGTCTTCCACAACGTGTTCGGAGAAGGCACAGTACAGAGCATCGAAGGAGATTCGTATATCATAAGCTTCGACAAGCTTTCAACGCCCAGAAGCATCACGGTTACCGCAAAGCTTGCAAAGCTCACGTAAAACCGGTGCGGCAGAAGCTCAAAGCTTGTTAAAGCACTCGTTTTGATGTATCATAAACTATCATGAGTGAAGACAGACTTTCAAGAACAAGGCTCCTTATAGGAGACGAAGGCATAGAGCGCCTGGCAGCATCCAGAGTGGCTGTGTTCGGCGTGGGCGGAGTAGGCGGATACGTCGTGGAAGCCCTTGCAAGGAGCGGGGTCGGCGCACTGGACCTTACAGACGCGGACGTCGTCGCGGAAAGCAATATCAACCGCCAGATAATAGCAGATTACGGCAGTATAGGCAGGTACAAAACGGATGTTTTTGCGGAGCGCATAGCCCGTATTTCGCCGGAATGCAAGGTAACTCAGAATAGGTTGTTTTTCGCGGAGGATACCTGCGGCGCCTTTGATTTTTCGCAGTACAGCTACGTTGTGGACGCCATAGACAGCGTGTACAGCAAGCTTCTGATCATCAAAATGGCTGATCAGGCCGGAGTGCCAGTCATAAGCAGCATGGGTGCCGGAAACAAGATGGATCCATCCGCTTTCGAAGTGGCGGACATCTATAAGACTTCAGTCTGTCCGCTTGCCAAAGCCATACGCAAAGGCTGCAGGGATATGGGGATAGAAAAGCTTAAAGTGGTCTATTCCCGGGAGCTTCCCGTAAGGCCTCCCCAGGACGGCAAAAGAGTCAC
>CAMYWZ010000197.1 GCA_947302945.1 uncultured Bacillota bacterium | reverse complement strand
GAGCTCAAGACCATCGGTATTCCAGCGCATCATGCCCACGTTGAGAGTGAGCCTGCCGGAAGCGTCCTCTTTGTCAAGGCCGAGAGACTGGCCGTAGTATTCCGTCCCGAACGCGCTGCAGAGAGTGTCGACAGCGATCTTGTCCATGCCTTCCAGACCCTCGTCTTTGAGGACCATGAGGAGCTTTTGCAAAGCGTTCTCGCCTTCCCACGGAAGCGAGGCGTGAGCGGTCTTTCCGACCTGCTTTAAGGCTATCTGAAGGCCTTCGTCGTTAATGATGCAGGAAGCTTCTCCCGGAACCACGTTGGGCGCCTCACCGACGTTCATCTCCAGCTGAGAGTCGAATTCAGCCTTATACGTGCACTGAAGTATGGTCTTCTCCGAATTTGTGATCGGATACTCTCCGTCCGGGGAGAACGAGAGGTCCGGGATGCGCTCTTTCTGTTTGTAATGAGTGATGCAGCCCATGTTTGTCTCCTCGTTGCAGCCGAGGATGATGCGGACGCTGCGCTTTAAGGGAAGACCCGATTCCAGCACCGCTTTCAGCGCGAAGATGCTTGCGAACGCGGGGCCTTTGTCGTCTATCGCTCCGCGGCCGTAGATCTTTCCGTCTGTTATCTCCGCTCCATAGGGATCGTGATCCCAGCCTGTGCCTTCGGGGACTACGTCCAGATGCGCGAGTATGCCTAATAGCTCCGTGTTCTTTCCAGCGTCCGCGTCTATGAGGCCGCAGTATCCGTCCAGATCCCTTGTCTTGAGGCCGAGCTTATCAGCCTCGCCGAGCGTATACCTGAGGCAGTCCTTTACAGCTTTGCCGAAAGGCGCTTCCGCGAGAGGCTCGCCTTCTACTGTCCTGAACCTGAGAGCGCCCTGCAGGGCTTTGATGAGCTCTTCTTTATGATCTTCTATCCACTTGTCGGTAAATTTGCTCAAAACGCTTCCTCCGTTCATAATAATATTTATGTTTACTATTTATTTTTACAGCAGTTTTCAGCTCCTATCGCGCAGGAACTGCAGCATGTGCGGCAACCCTGCACCCCGCCGCGGCATCCGCTTTCCGCAAACAGCGATATCAGCTCGGCCCTGACGCGTTCCGTGGGGAAACCGACTATGTTGTCGTAGTCCCCTTCGTAGCGGTCCACAAGAGCGCCGCCGTTTAGCTGTATGCCGTAAGCTCCGGCTTTATCGTAAGGCTCCGCGGTATCGCAGTAGGCCTGGATGCGCGCTTCCTGCACCTCGTCCAGGGCGTGAAAATACACCAGGGACTTTTCGGTGAAAGTCCTGGTGGATACAGGAGTTTCAGCTGTTTCTCTCCAGACGAAAGTAACGCCTGTGATGACCTGCTGAGGCTCCATCGACTGGGCCCTGAGCATCCTCACGGCGTCTTCCCTGTCCTTAGGCTTTCCGAGGATCTCGTTTTCGAGAGCCACGACAGTGTCCGCGCCTATTACGAGAGTATCCGCAGGTTCCCTGCACGACCTGAACACAGCCATGGCCTTGGCCCTTGAAAGCTCCCTTACGGTCTTTTCGGCAAGCTGAGCCTCAGTAAGGCTGCCGCGGCTGTTTTCGAGGCGCTTTTCTATGGCCTCCTCGTCTATGTCCGCGGAGGCCGCTTCGTATTCTTCCGTGATCTTTTTAATGAGCTCCCTCCGCCTCGGCGAAGTGCTCGCTAGCACTATCTTCATACCCATTGCTAATCAGGGACGGTTCTTAACTGACATTTTGGAAACCGCTGCCAAAATGTCAGTTAAGAACCGTCCCTGACTGACATGCTATTTTAAAGTCTACTTCTTGAAGAACTTTCTGTAGAGCCAGACTACGAGGCAGGCGCCGCCGATCGAAAGGATGATGCCGGTGATCCAGCCTCCGCCGAGACCCAGAAGGTTTCCGATGATGCCGCCGACAAAGCCGCCGACGATACCGAGGATGACGTTCTGGAGTATGCTGTCGCTCTTGCCCTTCATGATGCCGTTTGCGATATAACCGCAGACACCGCCGAGTATGATCTCGATGATAAGTTTGATGAGCATGATGTTACCTCTTTTCTTTTACTTGAAATATCTCTTGAGAAGACCTTCGAGAGCCTTGCCGTGGCGGGCTTCGTCGCGGGCCATTTCGTGAACTGTGTCGTGGATGGCGTCCAGATTGTACTTCTTTGCCATCTTGGCAAGATCGAACTTGCCCTGGGTGGCGCCGTACTCGCAGTCGACTCTCCACTTGAGGTTCTTTGCGGTGCTGGCAGTCATGTTGGGCTCCAGTTCGGAACCGAGAAGCTCTGCGAACTTGGCTGCGTGCTCTGCCTCTTCAAAGGCAGCCTTTTCCCAGTACAGGCCTATTTCCGGGTATCCTTCCCTGTGGGCTATCCTGGCCATGCACAGGTACATTCCTACCTCGGAGCACTCTCCGGTGAAGTTGGCCTTGAGCTGCTCGATGATGTACTTCTTGTCTTCTTCGTTTGTGACAGCGTCCAGGTTCATTCCGACGCCGAATACGTGCTCTGCAGCCAGAGGAGCAGACTCGTCCAGGACCTTGAATTTGCTTCCGGGCACCTTGCATACGGGGCACTTGAAATCTGCGGGGATCTCTTCGCCTTCATAGACGTAACCGCAAACGGGGCATACAAATTTTTTCATGTTTTATCCTCCTAAAAAACTGTAAAATACTCTGTCGACCTCTATTTTACAAGCTTTGACTGTCATCGTCAATCTAAACTTGCAAGCGGGAAAGCAAACAAATACAGGCGCCGATGATACCCGGCGCCTGCTTTATTTTCCGTTATTTTTACTTGAACTCCATACGCTCTTTTATCCCGAGCATCTCCAGGACCTTGTTCGGATCCCGGCAGAGAGTTCCGTCTTCGAACTGCACGAGCGGGAAGCCTATCCTTCCTGTTCCTCTTACAGAGTCGAAGACCGGATCGGTGTCCCTTATCATAAGGAATTCCTTGAGAAGCCCTATCGAACCGGTAACGTTCACGAAATCGGGCATCACTCCGTTGGAAGTGAGTATTGAAATGAATCTCATCGTTCCGGGGCATATATTGCTTCCGTAGACCTTGATCTTCATGTGCTTTTACCTCCTAAAACAGGTTTCCTTTCTCATCAAAAGGCATATCGTACGGCTGGCTTAAGACCTCGATGTCGTCCATGCTTTCGGCTTCCTTCAGCAGTGCTTCGGAGATCTCTATCTCGGAAAGATGCAGAGTGTCGAGTATCCTGACGAAGCGCATGTCAGAAGCGTCCATGCGCGAAAGCGTCATGACCGCGGCCTTTACGGCGTATTCGTCGCTGTCGAAAAACATCGGGACCTTGGCCGAT
>CAMYWZ010000196.1 GCA_947302945.1 uncultured Bacillota bacterium | reverse complement strand
CTTTCTATGGGGAAGGTCTTGTCTGCCCTTCTGGCTTCCACCTTGAAGGTCTTTATGCCGCGGCTTTCGATGAAGCCCATCATTATTTCCGCGGCTGCTTTGCCAACCTCGGCCAGAGCGTCTTCAGCCGAAAGGCCTTCTATGCAGACCTCAGTGGCGGGGCTTATGGAATCCACTCCGAAGACCCTTCCGACGCGCTTTAAAATGTCTTCCGAAGGACCTTCAAGAGGGGTGCGCACGAAAATGAGGCCCTCTACCCTGTCTGCGTTTACGCCTTCGATGTCTTTCAGGACCTTCCTGATGCGCTGCACGAGCATGCGCTCGAAATACGGCTTGTTTTGGCCTTTGAGCGCCACTTCGCCGCAGCGGACTATGTATACTTTTTCGCTGTTGTTGACCATTGCTGTCCTTTATCTTTTACGGAACGCCGAACGGAGCTTCCTCTGGCTCTCGACGTAGTATCTGAGCCTCTCTGCGGCGGTCTCCATCTCTTCTTTTGTATTCTGACGGTTGAAGGAGAAGCGCAGGGCGCCTTCGATCTCCTCCGGCTTAAGGCCCATGGCAGTGAGCACGTGGCTGCCTTTGCTCTTCGAGCTGCAGGCAGAGCCTGTGGAAACGTATATCCCGTCCTGCTCCAGCTGGTGCAGCAGCACTTCCGCCCTGCAGCCGAGGAAACTGATGTTCAGCACCGAGCTGCAGCCGTTTTCGGGCGAGTTGACCTTTACGTCCGGGATGCTGCCTGTTATCAGGTCCTTTAGGTAGTGGCTGACCTCGAAAGGCCCGGGGGTGATGAGCTGTGCGGCCGCGCCGAGACCAACGATCCCGGGCATGTTCTCCGTGCCGGAGCGCAGGCCCTTTTCCTGCCCGCCTCCGTAAATAAGCGCCGGTATGTGGACTCCGCTCTTTACGTAGAGCGCGCCTATGCCCTTCGGGCCGTGCACCTTGTGCCCCGAAATGCTGAGCATATCAACGCCGAGCATCGACACGTCCGTGCGCATCTTGCCGTAGCTTTGGACGCAGTCCGCGTGGAAGAGCGGCTTTGCGATGCCCTTCTCCTTTGCGAACGCAGACAGTATCTGCGCTATGTCCGGCAGCGGGAAGATGGCCCCGGTCTCGTTGTTGACGCGCATGACTGAAACGAGTATGGTGTCCTCCGTGAGCGCTTCCTTAAGATCGTCTGGGCTGATGGCGCAGTCTGCGTCCACCGGGAGTATGACCACGTCCGCGCCTTTGGCCTTCAGTGCTTCGAAGCACTTTAAGACAGCGGGGTGCTCCACAGCCGTGGTTATTATGCGTTTCCCCTGCTTTTTTCTGGCTTCCCAGGCTCCGAAGATGGCCGCGTTGTCGCTCTCGGTGCCGCCGGAGGTGAAGTACACTTCCTGATCCGAAGCCCCGATGCTTTTAGCCACGCTGCTCCTTGCGGCCTTCATGAGCTTTTCCGCGGAAAGCCCCAGGCTGTAGAGCGTGGAAGGGTTTCCGAAATCCTCTGTAAGGACTGCCGTCATGGCTTCCACTACCTCGGGAGCCGGCTTTGTTGTAGCGCTGTTGTCTAAGTAAATCATCCTGCATTAACAAGGCCCGCATTGCTGCGGGCCTGCCTTTTCTTATTTCGCGTAATCGACAGCTCTTGTTTCTCTTATTACGTTGACCTTTATCTGACCCGGGTACTCCAGCTCGCTTTCTATGCGCTTGCTGATGTCCCTTGCCAGCATGGGCATCGAATCGTCCGAGATCTGATCCGGCTTGGCGATGATGCGTATCTCGCGGCCTGCCTGGATGGCGTAGGAAGATTCGACTCCCGGGGTGGTGTTCGCGATCTCTTCGAGCTTCTGGAGCCTCTTGATATAGGTGTCCAGAGTTTCGCGCCTTGCACCGGGCCTTGCGGCTGAAAGAGCGTCCGCCGCTGCTACGAGCACGGCCTCCGGGCTCTTGGGCTCGTAATCACCGTGGTGGGAAGCCATGCCGTTGATGACGGCTTCGGATTCCTTGTACTTGCGCAGCACGTCTATGCCTATGTCCACGTGGGTGCCCTGGATCTCGTGGTCGAGGGCTTTACCTATGTCGTGGAAGAGACCGGCGCGTTTTGCGAGAGCCACGTTCATGCCCAGTTCTCCGGCCATGAGGCCTGCGAGGTGGGCAACCTCCTTGGAGTGGGACAGCACGTTCTGGCCGTAGCTTGTCCTGTACCTGAGGCGTCCGAGGAGCTTGACGAGCTCCGGATGGACGTTGTGGCAGCCTATCTCGTAGACGGCTTCCTCGCCCTCTTTCTTGATGATGCTGTTGACTTCCTTGGAAGCCTTGTCCACCATCTCCTCTATCCTGGCCGGGTGTATGCGTCCGTCCACGATGAGCTTTTCGAGAGCCAGCCTTGCAATCTCCCTGCGTACAGGGTCGAACGCGGAGACTATGATGGCTTCCGGCGTGTCGTCTATGATGAGGTCTACGCCTGTTGCCGTCTCTATGGCTCTGATGTTGCGGCCTTCGCGGCCTATGATGCGGCCTTTCATCTCGTCGTTGGGAAGGTTTACGACTGAGATGGTGTTTTCGGCTACGGTGTCAGCTGCGCAGCGCTGGATGGCGCCGACCAGTATCTCCTTGGCCTTGGTGTCCGCCTCTTCCTTGGCTTTGGATTCGATCTCCTTGATCATTACCGAAGCCTCGTGGCGTATGTCCTTTTCGAGGTCTTTAAGGAGCAGCTGCTTTGCTTCGTCTGCGGTGCATCCGGAGATGCGCTCCAGTTCCTCGACCTGCTTTTTGATGAGTTCCTCGACGTTCTTTTCCTTGTCCTTTATGGACTGCTGGCGCCTCTGGATCTCCTCTTCCTTCTTTTCGATAGATTCGAGCTTGCGGTCTATCGATTCTTCTTTCTGATTGACTCTTCTTTCGGACTTCTTGACGTCGTCGCGGCGTTCCTTGATGTCCTTCTCGGCTTCCACCTTTATCTGGTGAGCCTCTGCCCTTGCGTCCGCAAGGGTCTCCTTTCTGAGCGCTTCTGCTTTGTTTTCTGCGTCCAGGATCAAATTCTTGGCCTGTGTCTCGGCACTTCCGATCGTCTTTTCAGCTTTTGACTTTCTTAAGATGTAACCAACAAGTATTCCGACAAGCAGAAAAACGACAGCAACCACGATCAGGAGCACCCATGGGATGGGCTGTCCGTGCTGCAACATTTTCGTTCTCCTTGTTATTCCGTATTTGATCTATATAAAATCTATAATCAATTTGATATAAATCATCAGTTAATAATACAATAAAAGTGACTTTTCTGTCAACCGGAAACGTCACCAAATAGTAATAAGTTGGAAATAATTAGTTATTGCTGCAGTATGCGCTCGGC
>CAMYWZ010000195.1 GCA_947302945.1 uncultured Bacillota bacterium | reverse complement strand
TCTCATGATAAAGACCCAGTGCATAACCATGTTCCCGCACGCGTGGGTAATGATAATCAACGGTCTTTACAACGCCCTCGGAAGGCCCGTAGAATCAACGATCATGAGCCTTTCAAGGCAGGTCATCTGCCTGCTTCCGATGGTGCTCATCCTTACGAAGATCTTCGGCGTCAACGGCCTTGCCTGCGCCCAGGCCTCGGCTGATGTCCTCAGCATGCTCATCGCAGTCCCGCTCATCGTCCGCGAGATGCGCATCATGAACAAGCTCAAGGACGGCGAGGCACCCCCGCCAATGTACGGCAAGAAGAAGCGTGAGGCGGAAGCCGCAGCCGCAGCCGCCGCCGCGGCAGAATCCGCGATTGCTGGCGAAACCGCCGCCTCAGAAGGCGATATCGATTGAAGAAGCTGCTGCTTGCGATCCTTATATTCTCCAGTGCCATCCACCCGCTGGCTTACCCTGCGGTGAACTCGCAGATCGTTGAGATCTACGACCTTACCGAGGACAGGATAGTCTATGAAGCGGGTGCTTTTGATGTGACGGCCATAGCCTCGCTCACCAAGATCGCCACAACCATCACCGCGATCGAGACCATCCCGAACCTGGACGAGACAGTCACCGTCACGCAAAGGATACTCAATACAGTGCGATGGGACGCAAGCGTGGCGGGCCTGAGGGCAGGGGACCGCCTCACTTACCGCGACCTTCTGTACGCCTCCATGCTCCCCAGCGGGGCGGACGCCACCCACACCATAGGCATCGTCAGCTCCGGCAGTCTGGACGCTTTCGTGGGCCGCATGAACGAGCTCGCTCAGCGCATAGGCCTTGTGAACACCCACTACGTCAACGTCACCGGACTGGACGCGGACGGCCACTACTCCACGGCCGACGAGGTCCGGAGGCTCCTGCAGTATTCGCTGCAAAACCCCGTGTTCAGGCAGGTCTTCACTACCAAGGAATACACCATGAGCAACGGGCGGACCGTTTATTCCACCCTTTACAGGTACAACGCCGACGCGGAGACTCTCAGCAAGATCCTCGGCAGCAAGAGCGGCCACACCGGCGACGCTGGCTACTGCCTGGCCTCCCTTGTCGACGTCAACGGCCACGAGATGCTCGTGATCCTCATCCGCGCCGAAAGGTACGGCGAGTCCTTCTACAACGTCATCGACACCTCGGTGCTGATAAGCTTTCTGGATTCCAATTTCGAGGACCGCCTGCTTCTGGAGGAAGGCATACTGGTGAGGAGGGTCCCTGTGCAACTCTGCAAGACCGACGCCGTGGAGATCTTCTCGGACCGCGAGGTCATGAAATACCTTCCCTCCGACTACGATTTCCGCGGCCTTTCCATACGCTGGGAGGGCCTCGACGAGCTCAGTTACCGGAACAAGCCCGGGGACTTCATAGGCACAGTAAGCTATTACTACCACGACGAACTCATCTGCGCGCAGGAGGCTTATCTGGACCAGCCCCTTGAATTCGACATGCGCAAAGCCGCCGAAGAGAACCTCGGCAGCCTCGCTATCCTCGCCGCCGCAGCCCTCCTTTCTGTCCTCATCATCCTTGCATACATCGTTGTCACCATCAGAAAAATGATAAAGAGGGACGGTTCTTGATCATCATTTTTGTGATATAATTGGGCGGGAGGAAAGTTATGAAGTATTACATTTCTACGATAGCGGACGTCGTCTGCGAAGAGGCGGACGGCGACTGGGAAAAGCTCAGCTACATCGACCGCACGGCGCCCCTTGCCGCGGCAAACGGTCTTGGCATAGAGATAGCCGAATTCTGCATCTCCGACAACATGGACAACAAGTTCGAGGAGGTCCTGCCGCACGTGCTCAAAAACATCGCGGCAGTTCCTGATGTGGTCCTTCACGCTCCCTACAACGAGCTCTTCCCCATGGCCATAGAGCCCCTGATCGTAGACGTCGCCTACAGGCGCTACGCGCAGACCCTCGGATACTGCAAGCGCTTCGGCGCATCGAAAATGATAGTCCACGGGAACTACGACGAGGGCTTGTACTTCCCCGCGTGGTTCGTAAACCGTCACATAGATTTCTGGAAGAAGTTCCTCGCGGAGCACCCGGACGACATCGAGATCTGCATCGAGAACGTCAAGGAAGATGACCCCGAGATGATCCTTGGCATACTTCGCGGCGTGGAGGACCCGCGCCTTAAGATGTGCCTCGACGTGGGCCACGCCAACCTCACAGGCATAGACCCGGCCGACTGGCTTAGGACCTGCGCGCCCTACATCTCGCACTACCACATCCACAACAACTTCGGCGCTCCCAAGGAAGGCCGCCGCAGCTGGGGCGACAGGCACCTGGCCCTCGGAAACGGCATCATAGACATGAAAGCGCTCCTGGCCCTTGCCGAAGAACTCACCCCCAGCGCCACCGCCGCCATCGAAAGCTACGACCCCGAAGGCAGCGTCCAGTGGCTCAAGGACAACGGGTTCATCTTATAAAAATCTTGTCATCGACGCATAGCCGTTGTATAATATATTTCAATAAAAGAATATGTTTCAGAGGCGGGGCGCTGCAAAAGGTCATGCCAAGGCGCTGCCGCTTAACAAGGAAATGAGGTGTAACTCCTCGCATTGAACCAATACCGTGAGTGCAGAGGTGTCTGTCCGTCGGCGAAAGCCGGTCATTGGGCCGCAGGGCCTGAGAAGGCAGGACAGAATGCCGCAAAAGCAGCCGCACAAAACACAGCGCAGCTGCCCGATGCATAAGTCGGGAGACCTACTGAGGCAGGATCGTAGTCAGTATATAAGGTTATTTAAAGTGTTCAACCCTGGTGGGGTCACTGTAGCCTTGTATTTTGAAGTACGATGCCTGCCGGTACAAATTTTCATGACAAACTCATAAAGATCAGAGTCAACAAAGCCCTCGATAAAAAAGAGGCCGAATTTGCTGAAGCCCACAGCGGCGATTCTGACAAAGAGCTTCTCTTCTATTTACATCAGCAAGCCCTTCTTATCCATCACACCCCCAGAAAGCGCGAGATCGTCGGCTGGAGGTATATTTCCACGCGCTTCGGAGGCTGGGACATGGCCATCCGCAAGTCCGGCCTTAAACCGTACCCGGGCGGCGAGCCCATCTCTCAGTGCGCCCTGATCAGGGAAGAGATCGCGCTGCAGGAAAAGCTCTATAAGGACCACAAGGCGGAGAAGAAGAAACGGGCTGCCGAGCACCGCGCCAAAGCCGAGCGCCAGAAAGAACAAAGCGAAAAATGGCGCCGCGAGCACGGCAAGCCGCAGAAATAATGCTTGATTTTCGCCAGTAAGTATCGTATTATGATACTACGAGGTGAAAATATGATAAAAACACC
>CAMYWZ010000194.1 GCA_947302945.1 uncultured Bacillota bacterium | reverse complement strand
CAACTCCTTTTACGATGAAGTAATACCAGACGAGGCCGTCTTTGTTCGGCATTTTGACTACCCAGGTGAAATACCCCCGGCTGTCTTTTTCATCAGGTATGAGCTTTTCGCCCTCAGCTTCGCTGAAGAGGTGGAGGACCGCGTTTTCGGCCTGGGGAGCATACAGGCTCAGGCGCACTTCAGAGCCGCAAAGTGCGGCTCCGAAAGGCTGTCTGTATTCTGAAAGATATGAATTGTGATAGAGTTCCATAAGGTGTTTTTTTCGTCAGATATGTTTTCCCGAGAGTTTTGCGTACATCTGCATGTATTGCTTTGCTGAGGAAGTCGGCGTTCATGGCCTGTTTTCTTAAAGCAGACCACTTCCTGCCGTCCTTGTGCAGCTCTATGGCGTCCGACATCGCCTGTCTGAGCTCGTGGGCGTTGAAATTGGTGAACGAGAAGCCTGTGCCTTCCCCGGTGTACTTGTTGTATGGAATAACCGTGTCCTTAAGGCCGCCGGTCTCCCTTACTATGGGCAGGGTTCCGTAGCGCATGGCTATGATCTGCGAAAGCCCGCAGGGCTCGAACAGGCTGGGCATAAGGAAGGCGTCCGCGCCGGCGTAGATGCGCCTTGACAGAGGTTCGGAGAACTCTATTCTTGCGGCAAAGGTGCCCGGACGGAGCTGATCGAAATACCTGAAAGCTTCCGCGTAGCGCTCTTCTCCGGTACCGAGAACCGCCAGCTGGGCTCCGCTTTCCGCTATCCAGGGCAGGTTATAGGTTATGAGGTCCATGCCTTTCTGTTCCGTAAGGCGGCTGACTACGGCAAACAGGGGCCTTTCGGCGTTTACCTCAAGCCCCAGCTCTTTTTGAAGAGCCTTCTTGCAGCGGGCTTTGCCTGCCATCGAAGAGGGCGAGTAATGAGAGCTGATGTTTTTGTCGGTCTGAGGGTCGAAATCGCTGTAGTCCACGCCGTTGAGTATGCCGAAGAGCCTTTCTTCGCGCTCGCGGAAGAGCCAGTCCAGATGCTCTCCGAACCAGGGCGTGCATATCTCCTTTGCGTAGGTGGGGGATACGGTGCTTATAGCGTCCGCGTAGCGAAGGCCTCCCAGCATGTAGTTCGCCGAACCGTCGCCCATGCGCATCTGCCTGTCGGCGTCGGTGCCGAGAAGGCCGCAGACGTCGCCTATGACTGCAGCCGAGTACTGCCCCTGGAACTTCAGGTTGTGTATCGTAAGCACGGTCCTGATGTTCTCAAAGCCGTACAGCTGCCTGTAGGTCTCGTTAAGATATACGGGAACCAGGGCGGTGTGCCAGTCGTTGCAGTGGATGACGTCCGGCATGAAATCCGTAAGGTGAAGTAAGGTCTCGAGCACGGCTTTGGAGAAGAAGGCGACTCTTTCACCGTCGTCGAACTGGCCGTAGACTCCGGGCCTGTTGAAGTAGTACTCGTTGTCGAGGAAGTAGCAGGTGACGTTCCCGAATTTGTACTCGAAAAGGCCGCAGTAGCTGTTCCTCCAGCCCAGCGGAACGTAGTAGCTCTCGACGAATTCCATGCGGTTTAAGTAGTTCTGCGGTATGCAGGAGAGCCTGGGCAGTATGAGCCTTACGTCGCAGCCTTCTCTGTTCAGGTAAGCCGGAAGGCTGCCGGCAACGTCTCCGAGGCCGCCGGTCTTGGAGAAGGGCGAGGCTTCGAAGCTCGCGAACAATACTTTGATCGCTTCTTTTTCCATATCAGATTTCCATGTTCTTTCCGATGACTATGGGGTTTTCATAGGTCCCGCGGAGCTTTACGTCTTTACCTACGGTGCAGTATTTGTCCATTACGGCGTTCTCGAGCACAGCACCGGCCTTGATAGTGGTGTGCTGCATCAGTATGCAGTTCCTGACCTTCGCGCCTTCCTCCACGACCACGTTGCGGAACAGTATGCTGTTTTCGACTTTGCCGCCTATGTCGCAGCCGGCGGAGATCATGGCGAGTTTTACCGAGGCCTTCTCACCGTAATTGGTAGGAGCTTCGTCCTGTATCTTGGTGAAGATCGTGCGCTCGGACCTGAAGAGCTCGAAGTGGACGTCCTTGTTGAGGAGGTCGAAGCTGGCGTCGATATAATCGTGCAGGCTGTCGACGCTCTTCACGTAGCCTTCGAAATCGTAGGCGCCTATGTCGCCGGCGGGTATCTCCTGCTGCAGGAGGTCCACAAGGTCCAGATGCGGGAAGCTCGCGTAGCTGTCGACTATGTTTATGAGCAGATCCCTGTTGATGACCATGCAGTTGAGGGGCTTGTATTCGCCGTCCTTAGTCTTGTAGTTTGCGAACGTGACGGAGCGGCCGGAGGCTATGTGCTCCGTGATCATGGGCCTGTAATCCATGTTGTAGACTTTGCTGGCGGAGACTATGAGGGCGTACTTTTCCTGCTCGCGCCTCTGAAGGTAGCGCCTGTTCTCGAGTATGTCGGAGAGCATTATTATCTCTTTGGTGTTGTGGCCGCCGTAGACCGTGCCGGGTAGTATGAAGAGCCCGCCTATCTTGCGGTCCAGGTTCCACTCCTTGCCGCTTCCGACGTGGTCTATCAGGGACCTGTAGTAGGAAGGCATGATGATTCCGACGGTCGTGATGCCGGAGTTGACCATGTTGGACATGGGGAAGTCCACCAGCCTGTAGCGTCCGCCCAGGGGGAGGGAAGCTACGGTCCTCTTGCTTAAAAGCTCGCCGAAGCCCTGGCCTGTGTAGTTCGCGAATATGATTCCAAATACGTTCTTCATGGCTTCCTCCTACAGTACGTCTTTTCCGACTACGGTTATATCGCCGGTCCTGCTTCCGATGACGCTGCCGTCCTTGACGTGCACGCCTTCGTTGACTATGACCCGCGTGAGGACGCAGTCCTTGCCTATCTCGGCTCTGGGAAGTATGATGCTGTCCCTGATCTTCGTGCCGCCGCGTATCTGGCAGCCTGAGGCGAGTATGGAGTGCTTGACGTCCCCGTTGGTTACGCAGCCGTTGCAGACGAGGCTGTTCTTGGTGACTGACTCCGGTCCGAGCAGCGCGGGCGCGTAGTTGTTGGAGTTCGAGAATATGCGCAGGCTCCTCTCGAAGATGTTGATGGGGGAATCCGTTTCGAGAAGCTCCATCTGGGACTCGTAGTAGCTTTTGATCGTACCTACGTCCTTCCAGTATCCGCTGAATCTGTAGGCGAAGAGCCTCTTGCCCTGCGATAGCATCCTGGGTATGACGTTCTTTCCGAAGTCCTTGTCGGAGTTCGGATCGCTGTGGTCCTCGATGAGCGCTTTGCGGAGGGCCTTCCAGGTGAAGATGTATATTCCCATGGAGGCCGTGTTGCTGTCCGGGTCCTTGGGTTTTTC
>CAMYWZ010000193.1 GCA_947302945.1 uncultured Bacillota bacterium | reverse complement strand
CTTCGTTTATCCGTGCTATCAACGCAGCAGGTGAGGCAGGCACCTTTATAGTAGCGGCTGATATCAACAGCGGCCTTAACGGTGACACCGGAGAAGGTTCATTGTTCGTCAGATCAGACCTGACGGTATCCATTGGAGATTTCAAGTTCGGCCACTTCATAGGCCTTGCAGACGAGGCCATGAAAGACAAGGTGAACGTGGACATAGGGATAGAGATAATAGGGGAAGTGAAAGAGATATAATTGCAATCAGATACAAGAAAAGAGACCCGGAGGTCTCTTTTCTTTTGCTTGATATTGATCTTCGGCGCCGGGTACAAGACCTAACGCGTTGAATAATACATTTTTATAAAGCGAAGAACTTTTCGTTCATGGCGAGGCGGCAAGTACTCGAGGAGCGGAGCTTACTGAAGTAAGTGAGTACCGCAGAGGTACGCAGCCAACAAAGTCAGGGACGAAAAGGACAAGCTTTTAACCGAAGTATCTCTTAAGAAGTCCTTCAAGAGCTTTGCCGTGTCTGGCCTCGTCTCTTGCCATTTCATGAACGGTGTCATGGATAGCGTCGAGTCCGAGTTCCTTAGCTCTCTTAGCGAGGTCGGTCTTGCCCTTGGTTGCGCCGTATTCAGCGTCAACTCTCATTTCGAGGTTCTTCTTGGTGGAATCGGTAACTACTTCGCCGAGAAGCTCTGCAAACTTAGCAGCGTGCTCTGCCTCTTCAAAAGCAGCCTTTTCCCAGTAAAGACCGATCTCAGGATATCCTTCTCTATGTGCAACTCTTGCCATTGCAAGGTACATACCTACTTCGGAGCATTCTCCCTCAAAGTTTGATCTTAATCCTGCAAGGATCTCAGGATCAACGCCCTGTGCTACGCCTACAACGTGCTCAGCAGCCCAAGCTCTCTCTTCGTCCATCTTGTTGAACTTATCAGCGGGAACGTGGCAAATAGGGCATTCTGCCGGGGGAGTATCTCCTTCATGTACGTATCCGCATACTGTGCAAACCCATTTCATAATTCTGTACCTCCGTAATTTTCATTTTTATCATTTGCCGGCGTTTTCATCCCACGGATAAACGCGGGCATTACGTCTACGCTAACAAAAATATTTTACCACAAAACAGAGATAATAAACAAATATTTTTTCATAGTTTACAAATTTATTGAATGATAGCGGCATGATTTGCACATGCTATGAATTATGAACATTGAATGAAAAATCCAAGGCTTTGTTGAATCGCCGGGAAAACTGTGATATAATTCATACGTTATGAAAAAAGATAAAGTTGTAAAAAGAACTAAACTCAGCAAGACGGCCATCGCTGTAATGGTCGTAGTTTGCGTGCTCATAATAGCTGCAAGTTTTATATTCGGCGGCAAGACCTTTTCTGATTTTAAAAACGCATATTTCGGCGTAAATGCCGAGGTTGTGGATCCTACGATAAAAGTAGGTGTTTACGAATGTCTTTCCGGGGAATATAAACAATATGGAAAGGATGAAGCTGCGGGTATTGAACTCGCCCACGATCTTTATCCTGAAGTTTTGGGCAAGAATATCGAACTGATATATGCTGACAACAGGTCCAATATATATGATGCAAAAACAGTTCTGCAGGAACTGATGAGTCAGAATCCCTCATTTGTATTTGGAAGTTACAGCGACACTCTTACTCTGGTGGCCTCTGACTACGTTGTTGCAGCCAATACTCCGGCTATGACTATAACAAGCATAAATCCGCTCATAACCGCCAACAATGATTTCTATTTCACCGCTTCTTTTTCCATGGCGAAACAGGGTGTGGCATTGGCGGAATATGCAGTTAACGGTCTGAACAGGACTACTTTTGCTACGGTCAAATCCATGAGAGACGATTCATCCAGAGCTTTCGTAAGGAGATTCAGGAAGAGGATCACTGAACTCATGGGAAGCGAGGATGTATTCAAGGCGAACCTCTCTGTTGACACTGAAGCAGGGGACTATAAGTCATATATCGAACAGCTGAAGTCAGGAAATGTTGAAGCGGTGCTTCTCGCTATACCTCCAGCAGCTGCTGAAGTATTCATGTCACAGGCGAAAGAACTTGAATATTTCCCTCAGTTCATAGGAAGCAGAGAATGGGATACCAAGGACTTTGAAAAGTTCCTGATGAGCAATCCGGAACTCAGCGCTTCTTATCCTTCCGTGCAGGCAGCTGATGCTACTGATACATATAAGACCTTCATCGACGCCTACTATAACAAATACGGTGAAAATGCGGCAGAACCTTCTGGCGCCATGGCGGCAGCTTTCGACGCATATCTGATCATGATAAGAGGTATTGAGGATGCGTATGATAATCTGCAGAATATGGACATGGAAGAGTTCAGGGAGAATGCGGGAACAGATGCCAAGGGCAGAGCTCTTGTACAAACATATGAGACAGCCCTTTCAACAGGCATACCTGCAGGCATCCACATCAGGGACGCTATCAAGGAGATAAGCGGTTTCGAAGGCGCTACCGGAGTCCTGAGCTATGACGGCAGCACCGAAGTGAACAAAGACGTTACCATTCTCCACTTCTTCAAAGGAACCAAGATGGATCCTTATGTAGTAGAGGATGATAAGACCGTTTCCGGAGAAGATGACATACCGGATATAGGAGCTGACAGTGGAGAATGATTATTAAGACTAATTATGAAAGGAACTACAGGTACTAAAATGGAAGAAAACATCAAGAATGCAATAGCACAGATCAGACCTTATTTACAGAGAGATGGCGGAGATATCCAGTTCGTAGAGTATACGGATGATCATATCGTAAAGGTTCAGCTTCAGGGACACTGCGTAGGCTGCCCCGGCGCTACAATGACCATCAAGGGCGTTATCGAAAGGCTTCTCAGAGAAACTTATCCTGAGATCCAGGGAGTTGAAGCAGTTTAATGAAACTCGATTTCACTCTGGCAAAAAAATTCTCCAGAAACAACATCAAAGGACTTGAACTTAGGACCGCGTCTCTTGAGCGGGCCGTGGTTTTCAATACTTCCGGAAAGGGTTATGAGAAGGTCAGGGCAGCTTTGGATGCCTTTTTGAAAGAAGAGGAGAAAGAAGGACGCATCCCTGATGTGAAACTCAAGGGGATAGGCAAGTCCTACGAGGTTTCCGGGAAGGATACCCTGAGATTCCTTTGGAAGGTCAATTTCGTTAACGAGAGCCATAACGACTTCATCGATTTCTTCAACCGCGAGATATCCTCTATCGGTGAACCGGCGGAGATGGATCTGGATGAGAAGGCCGCTCTTGTTAAAATGACCGCAGAAGCTGAGTCTGAAGAAGAATTTTTTGCCGGACTATTGCCAATCATAGAAAAGTATG
>CAMYWZ010000192.1 GCA_947302945.1 uncultured Bacillota bacterium | reverse complement strand
AGATCACATGGGACGACCCCAAGATGCAGCAGTTCATGAAGTCCGGCGTCACCAGGCCCGTATGGAAAGACAGAAACTCCGGTGCCACCAACGCCATAGGCCAGACAGGCATAGGCGTAGGCCCGGGATTCACCATGGCCTGCATAGAGTACGAGCGCGTCATCAACGAAGGCTGCCGCGCCCTGATCGACGAGGCAAAGGAATACATCGCCAGCGAAAAGTGCCTGCACTACGACGACTATCAGAAGTTCGAGTTCCGCATGAGCGCGATCAAGGTGTTCGAAGGCTTCATCAACTACGCCAACAGGCACGCGGACCTTGCTGAAAAGATGGCAGCAGAGTGCACGGATGAGAAGAGAAAGGCAGAGCTTCTGCGCATGGCAGAGACCTGCCGCAGAGTGCCCGAGTATCCTGCGAGAAACTTCTACGAAGCGGTCCAGGCATACTGGTTCTGCCCTCTATCCGTACTACAAGAAGGATAAGGAAGCAGGCATACTCACGGATGAAGAAGCTCTGGAGCTTCTGGAGCTCCTGAAGGTCCACACCACCACGTTCCACACCGTGCGCGGAGGCCTCGGCCGCGGCAGACACTCCGGCGACTCCCGCTGGATCAACCTGGTAATAGGCGGCTGCGATCCCGAGACCGGCGAGGACGCGTGCAACGAGCTGACCATGCTCTTCATGCAGGCCTCTCTTGAATGCCAGGTGCCTCACCACACCATCACCCTGCGCGTCTCCAAGAACACTCCGATGAAGTACATCGAAAAAGGTGTTGAGTGCGTAAGAAGCGGCATCGGAATGCCGGCGTTCATATCCGAAGATTCCTACATCAAGTTCTTCCACGACCTGGGATTCCCGCTCGAGATCGCAAGGCGCTTCTGCATCTGCGGATGCCTCGACGCCGTCATCCCCGGTTACGCAAGGACCCTGGGCGTTCTGTTCTACAACGAGCCCCAGGTGCTGGACATCTTCCTCCACGGCGGATACTGCAAGCTCTCCGGCGAAGAGATCGGCCCCAAGCCGCCGGCTCTGTCCACTCTCAAGACCTGGGAAGAATTCAAGAACGCTTTCTATGAGAACATGAAGTGGTTCACGGCAATGGCTGCTGAGCGCTGCGTAAAGGATACACTGGCAAGGGCGCTCGTTGCTGCGGAGCCGTTCAAGAGCCCGCTGATGCACGACGGTCTCAAGGTCGCCGAGCCTCTCCAGAGAAGACGCTTCAAGCCCTTCGACTGCGCCATGACGGTAATGACAGTCGGCGGCACGAACACTGCAAACTCCCTCACTGCCATAAGAAAGCTCGTATTCGACGACAAGAAATACACCCTCGAGCAGCTCGTTACCGCGCTCGACGCCGACTGGGCAGGCTACGAGGACATGCGCAAGGACTTCATCAACGCTCCCAAGTACGGCAATGATGACGATTACGCCGACGAACAGGTAGTCGAGTTCTACGCCCAGCACTGCAGACAGGTCAAGTCCTGCGACAGCGGATTCGGCAACAGCTGCCTGCCTTCCGGGATCTCCATTTCCTCGCACCAGCCCTGCGGCAAGGTCGTAGGCGCTTCCCCGGACGGCAGAAAGGCCGGCGAGATCCTCTCCGACGGCATGATCTCCCCGGAGCAGGGCACCGATACCCAGGGTGTTCTGGCCGCGTTCAATTCCGGACGCAAGATAGCGCAGGACGAATACTCCGCGACGCTGTTCAACATGAAGTTCAGCCCCAGCGCTCTTAAGACCGAAAGCGACATGAGCAAGCTGGCTTCCGTCATCAAGACCTACCTTACCAACGGCGGAAAGCAGGTCCAGATGACTTGCGTAGACGGAGCCACCCTCCACGCTGCTCAGGAAAGGCCGAAGGATTACAAGGACGTCATCGTCCGCGTGGCCGGCTACAGCGCTTACTTCGTAACGCTCACCAACATGATGCAGAACGAGATCATCGCCCGCACCGAGCAGACAAAGATCTAACAACACCTTATAAGCCTTCCCCTTCAGGGGAAGGTGGTCCGAAGGACCGGATGAGTTCTAACTACATATCAGCCTTCCCCTTCAGGGGAAGGTGGTCCGAAGGACCGGATGAGGAAATGCAACACAAAAACCGGGCCAGGCCGGCCCGGTTTTTTAATGTCGCTATACGTTACTTTCCGGCATGCCGTGAATGTCAGGGGTGATCGTCAGTAATTATCGGTGTAGAGATCCAGAACCATCCCGGGAACGACAACCTCAGATTTCAGATTGTTCCATTTTTTGATGTCTGTGACCGAGATGTTGTAGCGTCTCCTGATGCTCAAGAGAGTATCTCCGTCAACGACATGGTATTTTATCCATTTTTTTTCTTTGATGCCACCGGGAACGATTCCGCCGCTGACCTGTTCCATTTCATTCAGATTCAGTTCCTTGCTGTTATTCATCTTGCTTTTCTCCTCTGCTGCAGTCTTTTCAGCCGTTTGCCTTAAACATCTTTTTGCAGGAATTGCACCAGTAGACGCCGTTCCCCTTGGGACTGACACGCTCGTTGCTCCGGCAGTAAATGCATTTGGGCATTCGCGTACCGACACTCTCACGTGAATTATCGTTTTCTCCGCCCGTCACCTGGGCCAGCATCTCGACGGGAATCTCCTTCCGGTCTTCTGAATTGGCATTATTAGTATTTCCGTTTTTCATGCTGATCGTCCCTCCCGGCCCGGTCCTGCCCGTTCCTGATATTTTATACGAACCGGATCATTTTCTGGCAGTGCCGGTATTCGTTATTCTCCGCCGCCGCCGGTCTTGGGGATGACGACTCCGTCCTCCAGTTTGTTGCCGCAGACGCCGCAGTACAAGTCGCCGGTATAGCCGTCTTCAGTTTCGGTCGCAGCTTTTACATTTCTGCGGCTGTCTTCAGGAACATGTTCTCCGGTCGCCGGCACCTGCCTTGTTTCTGTCGCATTGCATACGGTGCAGGTAAACTTGCTGGAACCCGGCATGCCGCAGGAAGGCGCAAGGATCGGTTCCCCCTCGTCCCAGCTGTGTTCTCCGGTGGGGATGACTTCAGTCGTCGTCTGGCCGCAGACCGTGCAGGTCTTTGTGAGCTCCCCGGTAGTGATGCAAGTGGCCGCAGTGGCGACTGTTCCTTCATCCCAGCTGTGTCCCAGCGCAGCTATAGGCTGTGTGTCGCTGCAGCGGCTGCATGTCTGCTCGCCGGCCTCTGTGCATGTAGGCGGAGTCGTTACCTGATAGTCGTGCCCCAGCGCCGCAATGGGCTGTGTATCATTGCACCTGCTGCATGTCTGTTCGCCGGCTTCTGTACATGTGGCTGGAGTCGTTTCCTGATAGTCGTGCCCCAGCGCATCTATGGGCTGTGTATCATTGCAC
>CAMYWZ010000191.1 GCA_947302945.1 uncultured Bacillota bacterium | reverse complement strand
CCCTATCCTTTCAAGCGCGTCCTTCACGTGCTGCGTCTTGATCCTGAGCTGCGCTTCATAGGAAAGGCACATCAGGGGGCAGCCGCCGCATTCGTAAAAGTACCTGCAGGGAGGCTCGACTCGGTCTGCGGAAGGTTTTTCTATTCTTACAAGCTTTGCCTCAGAAGACTTTGCATACTCAGCGTCTCCACCCCGGGCCGGAAGAGTTATCTCCGCGGCATCACCGGGAACGGTGCCTGGCACGAAAACCACAAGGCCCTCATTTGTGCGCCCTATCCCTTTGCCATCATTACTTATATCGCTTATTGTCACCGTCATGTCACTTGACCGTGTCAGTCTTTGCTTGAAAACGCCTGTATTTGTGATATAATAATTTATTATGCAATCAAAAGGTACTGAAATGAAGAGCAGATCGCCTAAGATGAGCGTTCAGTTGGAAAGACTTTTGCCGAAGCGATCCTGGATACCTGTGGCCTTCGTGGCGCTGTTCAATCTTGCGGGATACTGCACGATCAACGCGCTTACGGACCCATCGAAATGTCATCAGCTGAAGCTGCCGCTCGATGACATGATCCCATTCCGGCCGTTCTTTGTCGTCTTTTACTTTCTGACTTTCCTTCAGTGGGCAGTCAACTGGGTGATGACCGGCCGTCAGGAGAAGAGCTTCTGCAACCGCTTCGCGCATGCAGACACGATAGCAAAGATCATCTGCTTCATCTGCTTTATAGTATACCCCACAATGATCGAAAGACCAAGTGTCGAAACAGCAGATTTTTTTACATGGCTCGTGAACGTCACCTACTGGTTCGACAGGCATCCGGTCAACCTGATGCCTTCCATCCACGTGCTGGGCAGCTGGATAGCCGTAAGAGCGGCCTTCAGGATGAAGGATGCCAGCCTGCTGTATAAAGCAGTAAACGTGATCCTGTGCGTTACGTGCTGCCTGTCGGTAGTTTACGTAAAACAGCATTACGTAATAGACGTGCTGACCGGGATAATAGTCACTGAAACAGGCCTTGCCGCCTCTAAACTGATGAACAATGAACGATTCCTTTGGTTCAAAGCCGAATAACAGCAACAAGGAACTGATGTGGGCGATCCTCTTCGTATTCATCGCCGCTCTTTCCGTCTACGCTGTCGTGACTGCCAGCCGCAGTTTTTCGTGGAATCAGCTGAAAGCCATGATAGAAGGAGCCCATCCGCTCTTCGTCTGCCTGGCGGTGCTCTGCATGCTGTGCTTCATCCTTTTTGAAGGCCTGTCTCTGCGCGTGCTCATCAAATCCTTCAGCCACAAGTGCAAGCTGAAGGACTGCATCATATTCAGCGCCGCGGACATCTACTTTTCCGCGATCACGCCCTCGGCTACCGGCGGCCAGCCTGCCTGCGCCTACTTCATGGCTAAAAGCGGCATACCAACAAGCTGCGTCACCGTCAGCCTGGTCTTCAACCTTGCTCTCTACACTTTTTCGATCATCATAATCGGAGCGGTATGCTTCCTGGTCTTCCCGGGGATATACTTCTATTTCAGACCCTTAACAAGGATACTCATAGTGATCGGGGCCGTCACCCTTGTGCTGCTGGCGCTGCTTTTCATCCTTTTCATACTCAAAAAAAGCTTCATCGACAATGCCGGATGGTTCATCATAGGCATCGGATCAAAGCTGCACATAATCAAAAACAGGGAGGCCTGGGACAGCAAGCTGGCCAAATGGACAGAAGAGTACATGCAGTACGCGGACCAGATCTGGCTGCATAAAAAGGATATCGCCATAGCGCTCCTGTTCAACGTGCTTCAGCGCGCTTGCCAGATGGCTGTCACGATGTTCATGTACATCGCGGTCTACATCGGACGCCCTGGGTTTTCCGCGCGCGGAGTTATCGCGAACGGGGTGCACCTTTTCGGCGCGCAGAGCCTTATAACCATAGGCGCCACCTACATTCCCGTTCCCGGAGCTATGGGCTTTACGGACCTCATGATGCTCGACGGTTTCAGCTCGCTCATGCCGGAATCCGAAGCGGCAGCGCTCGAACTGATTTCGAGGTCGATTTCTTTCTACGGATGTGTTATACTATGCTTTATTATAGTCGTTGCAGCATTTTTGGCGCGGAGAGACAGCAATGAAGAAGAATAAATGGATAGGCGTATACGATTACACCGTCATACTCACATACTTGTCGCTTATATCCGCAAGCTGCGGCATAATCATTTCGCTTGAGGGAAAAGGCCATCCCTACATAGGCACCTTCTTCCTGCTCGCCTGCGGCCTCTTCGACGCCTTCGACGGGATGGTGGCCCGCACCAAGAAGGACCGCACCGAATTCGAAAAACACTACGGAGTGCAGATCGACTCGCTCTCCGATCTGGTCGCATTCGGCGTTCTTCCGATGTGCATAGGCTCTGCCATGATACGGACTTCCACTACCCTTCACGACCTGTTTTTCCCCGCCGTTGTCCACTGGATATGCAAAGCGCTCATGATACTTTACGTCCTTGCGGCAATGATGCGCCTTGCGTATTTCAACGTCACCGAAGAAGAGCGCATGGCCGGCGAAGGAGGAAAGCGCAAGTATTACGAAGGGCTTCCCGTAACTGCCGCTGCCGTAATATTCCCGACCATTATGATGTTCCAGTACGTACTGCCGATGGACATCACTATAATCTATTTCCCGGTCATACTGATCGTGGGCATACTGTTCATAGCGCCGATAAAGATCCCCAAGCCCGGAATGAAAGGCATACTCATCATGGTAGGCATCGGGGCGCTGGAATTCATCTTCATGATGATAGTCAAATTCGTTCTAAGGGTATAAATGGCAGAAGACAGCGCTGTTACAAGATTTTTATATGAAACGGCTTTCGGACGCATAGTCCTTAAGGCTGTCACGCGTCCCTGGCTGTCGAAGGCCGCCGGGGCTTTTTTATCGTCTCCGCTCTCGAAACCTCTGATCAAAGGCTTCGTCAGGAACAACAGCATCGATCTTTCAGAGTGCGAAAGCACTGATTTTTCATGCTTCAACGACTGTTTCACGAGGAAGCTGAAAGACAGCGCCCGGCCGGCAGATACCGATCCGGCCGCGCTCATAAGTCCCTGCGACGGACTTCTTTCTGCCTACAGGATAGAAGACGGGCTGGTAGTGCCTGTAAAGCAGAGCCGCTACTCCATCGCAGACCTTCTGGGGGCTTCCGCTGACGTCTCTTCTGAAGAAAGACAGCGCCGCAAATCTCTTGCTGAAAGCTTCGACGGCGGCCTCTGCCTCGTCTTCCGCCTCAGAGTGCAGGACTATCACCGCTACGTTTTCTTCTGCAGCGGCACCGCATACGAGCCCTGGTCCATACCAGGCAGGCTCCATACCGTAAGGCCCATAGCTT
>CAMYWZ010000190.1 GCA_947302945.1 uncultured Bacillota bacterium | reverse complement strand
ATAGACGCGTTCGAGGAGAAGAAGGACAAGGGCTACTTCGGCATCAAGACCGTGGTAGACGAGCCTGGTCATGAGGTCGAGGAGACCAAGGACGGCAAGAAGCGCAAGGTATGGCATCCGGCCAGGGTTCACATGGAGGTGACCAAGCACAAGGACGAATACGACGTAATGAAGGCCGAGGCGGACAAGGCCTACGAAGTCCTTCGCGAAAAAGGGAGGTACGAGCCCACCGATGAGCAGAAGGTCATAATGACGTACATGGAGTATGCCGCCGAAAAGTTCATAAAGGAGGCCGAGAAGGAATGCTACGACACCTGCGAGCTATGCGGCCGCCAGATAGGCACCGACTACTCTCCCCGGATCACGACCAAGGGCTGGATCAGGTACATCTGCGAAAAGTGCGACGCCAAGATCAAGGAAGACGCAGAAAAGCGTAAAGCCGAGCTAGACAAAGGCAAATAGGAAAACAAAATGTCCGGTAAATCTAAACTGCTCTTTGGAGACGCGCTCAAGTTGGCGATGAACAGGTTCACCGAGAAGTGGACCGAACGGGAGCAGCAGGAGCTGAAGGACATGGGGGCGTGGCCTGTCGTGAACGATACGTTCTCGCGCATCAAGAACGACATGGCCACCAAACCCTCGGACGACAGGATAAGGGGAATGGCCAAGGACCTTACCAGGTCCAATATCACCATGGTGATAGCCGCTCTCAACAAGTACGAGCCCTGCAGCTTCGACGACCTGGAGTACGAGGACGAAATAGACGAATGGAACATGTGCATCAAGGTAGCGCGAGCATATGCCAAGCGTCTGGAGTCGGTGCTCTAGCGTTGTCAGAAAAACAATTCCACCTGGGCCCGACGCGGGTCCGAAAAACTACAGAAAGGGGAAATATGTTCAAGGTACTTTACAAGGACTTCATAAGGGAACCGGTACTCGAGATGGATGTAACGGCGCCCACCGACGAAATAGAGCTGTTCGGAAAGAAGTACACGATGTACGCCGACGACTGGAAGAAGCACATACACCTGAAGTGCACCAACCGCTGCGACGCAAACTGCCCGTTCTGCATAGAGCGCTCCACCAGGAACGACAGCGAGAACTGGGAATGGTTCATGGACAGCGCCATACTCACCATGAGGCAGATGCAGGAACAAGGCCACCTGAGGACGGTATCCATCACCGGGGGAGAGCCTACGACCTGTCCAGACCTGCAGCGTCTGATAGACACGGTCAACTCGTTCCACCCCATGCTGTTCTCCATAAACACAAACGGAAGCAGGCTTGCATTCGCAAAGGCGGATACGTTCCGGGGGTGGCTTAACATCTCAAAGCACGCAATAGACGACTCGGCCATATTCCGCAGGCGCGTCGTCGTGGACCGCGACTGCATCCGGCTGTTCAAACTTGCGCAGCCGGACGCGAAGGTGCGGCTGCAGTGCGTGCTAGGAGTCGACGGGGGCCTCAAGACCCTCAACGACATCCTGAACTTCATGACGCACTTCAAGGACTCCGTGGACGACTTCTCGTTCAGGAGCCTGATAGTCGACACGGACTACGACATGGTCCCGCAGCTGTTCAACGACCTCAGGAACTTCCTGTTCGACCGCATGGTGGAGCAGGCCATCCAGGACTACTACGTCTACGAGGTGTTCGACTACGGCGGGAAGAAGGTGACCTTGAGCTGGTCGAACATGTTCATGCTGCGGCAGTACAACGAGACGCATCCGTTCTCCAACTTCCTGGAGGAGATAATAGTGCATCCCGACGGGGTGGTGTCCGGGAGCTGGAACAAGAGGTCTCTGGTGATCAGAAGCGACTGGCCCTGGCTTACTGCGCCGATAGCGTCTGCACCGATAGCGTATCAGGCAACCCCAGGATATCGGGTCTCAGAGGGGGACGCAGTGGCGTTCTCCCCGAGACTGCACCCACTTGGCCAGGATCTCATAGTGGGAGTGGATCTGGCGGACCTGGTCGCGACGCCCGGCATTGGCATACGGGCGACTTCTGGATCAAGCTCCTATACTTCGCATGTCATGCCGGTAACGCCCAACTACCCAGGCTCCAGTATAGGCGAATGCAACGGCGCGTGCCTAAGCGACTGCTCTGACTGCGGATGCTCTGGAGAGGCGTGACATGGCTAGGCCTATGGCAAGCAACAATTCGGCGGGCGACTCCGCTGACAGGTGCAAGGACTGCCAGTGGTACGGAAACGGCTGCAGGTTCGGAAGAGGCCCCGGCAGGGCGGACTCCGGACTGCATGCCACCGCAGGCTGTTCCACGGAAACCTCCACGTCGTGCGGAGGCAACGGCACGACATGCTACTGAAAGGACAATATGGACAAACGTAAAAAGAACGCCCCCGCGGACCCGGCCGTGGAGGAGGCGATAAAGGCCGCCAACGACCCGGATCTGACCGAGTCGCGCAGGGACTTGCTCTGCGACAGGTTTCCGGTGGTGAGTTCCAGCCGAGACGCCCACGCCGACTTCAAGTCGATAAGGCGCCGGATGAAGATCGCCGCCAGGCTGGGCAACAACTGGCGCGGGTCCATGGGGTTCATAGAGGTGTCCCTGCAGGACATGGTCAGGCATGGTGCAGTGATATACGGGAGAAACTACGTTCTTCCTGAGCTGAGCCTCGGCGTACACGAAGTGGCGTCCCCCGTGTGCGGGGGCAAGGACGGGACCACGCTCACCGAAAAGCAGATGCGGGAGAACAAGAAGAAGTGTTCCGGGCTTGTAGGCTGCAACGCCAACGGGTCCGGGACCGCCAAGGCCATGATGGCCTGCAGGTGCCTTGAACTTGGCATAAGGTGCATCCTCAACGTGGGGCAGTGCACGATAGTGGACAACTGGCCCGACAGGGACGAGGTCAGCAGGATATTCAACGAATTCCGATGCGCGTACTCAGTCTCATGACTTAAAAAAGGGCATAATGCGGTTATAACATAATAGTGAGGATGGAAACATCCAAACAAACAGGCTCCCCGCGGTCAAGTACGCCAGTAATGGCCGGGGGAGCAGTGTCTCCAGGGTTCGTCGGTCAAGCCCGGTCCGACGAGTATCTGGCAGGGCATAAGCTTAACCCGGTGAAACAAAAACTCCGGGTGCGGTCAGCGCTAAACATGCCGAAGCAATTCGGGTGCACGCGGCTGACCGCCTCTTCTTAGCTATTGTGTTAATTTGCAACGGCCTTCGGTTATAAATACTAAAGGAGGAGACTATGAGTCTTGAACAGATGTGGAACCCGACGGACCAGCCCGAAGGCCCCCGGATGGTATATCTTGTGGGGGCGGACGGCGAACTCCTGACAAAGGAGTTCGACTCCAGAGAAAAGTGCAACAAGTACCTGCACAGGAGGCATGACAGCGTCGTGCA
>CAMYWZ010000189.1 GCA_947302945.1 uncultured Bacillota bacterium | reverse complement strand
CTCGCAGTTTAAGTTGCAGGTGTGAGCCACATGAAGGCACAGCGCTTTGACTATTCCGCGGCTCTTCTCCTTAAAGCTGCCCGCACGCGGTGCATAACTCTCCTCCGTGAAGAGCTGCCCGGCCTCCTTCAGCGCCTGCACCTCCTCCCAGACCGCCCTTATTTCTTCCTTTAAGCCTTCCCCTTCAGGGGAAGGTGCCGGCGCAGCCGGCGGATGAGGCACACCACTTTGCCCTTCCCCTTGGGGAAGGTGGCCCGCCAGTTCCGCCTGCATCTCCTCAAGGCTCTGCCTCTCGAAGCGCCCGATCACCTCGTACGCCAAATCGTCCACCGCATGCACCGCGCCGGACGCCACATCGAGCACTATATTGTAACCATTGAGCTTGTACTGATGTATCATACCTGTAATGCCTTCCCCTTCAGGGGAAGGTGGCCTGAAAGGCCGGATGAGGAACCTACAAAAAATGCCGCCCAAATGGCGGCATTTCCTGAGCTTTCCTGCTTACTTGCTTTCTTTGTTCTCGCAGCTCTGATTTGCAATGCCGCAGCTTGTCTTGCAGGCGGACTGGCAGGATGTCTGGCACTCGCCGCATCCGCCGTTTTTAGCGCTGCTGCAGAGGTTTCTGGTGCTGAGAGTCTTGATGTGCTTTCTTTCCATGGTTTTATCCTCCGATCTGTATCGCTAAGTGTTCCTTACGCATTTAACTATGGGATTATATCATACATATACAGCGCTTGCAAGCATTTAGATACAGGGGTATAATCAGTATATAGCAATACAACAGCCACTTTTTAAAGGAGTTTTTATTATGAGCAAAGAAAAAGAGACCAGACCCTATCTCGACTGGAAGACCGCCCACGATTTCATGGTGGACGTCTTCGTAAAATACGGAGTCCCCAGGGATGACGCCGAGATCTGCACCGACGTCCTTCTCGAGAGCGACCGCCGCGGCATCGAGAGCCACGGCTGCAACCGCTTCAAGCCCATCTACCTCGACCGCATCAAGAAGGGCACCCTGCTGCCGGTCACCAAGATCGACATCGTAAAGGAGACCCCCACCACGGTCGTCATGGACGCCAACAACGGCATGGGCATGGTAGCCAGCTACAAGATGATGAACATGCTCATCGAGAAGGCAAAGACCTACGGCATGGCCGGCGGAGCCATCATGAACTCCACCCACTACGGCATCGCCGGATACTGGACCACCATGGCAGAAAAGGCCGGAATGATAGGCATCAGCGGCACCAACGCCAGACCGTCCGTGGCGCCTACCTTCGGCGTGGAGCCTATGATGGGCACCAACCCGATGACCTTCACCATGCCCACCGACGAGCCCTTCCCGTTCAACCTGGACTGCGCCACCTGTATAGTCCAGAACGGAAAGATCGAGTTCTACGAAAGACAGGGCAAGCCCACGCCCGAAGGCTGCGTAATAAGCGAGACCGGCGAGACCATGACCGATTCCGGCAAGATCCTTAAGGATATGCGCGCAGGCCACGCAGCGCTGCTTCCGCTCGGCGGCCCCGGCGAGGACACCGCGGGCTACAAGGGCTACGGCTACACAACGGTAGTCGAGATCCTTTCCGCCGCTCTGGCAGGAGGGCCCTTCCTCAAGGCTCTGTCCGGCGTCGCAGAAGACGGCAGCCCGCAGATGTACAGGCTCGGCCACTTCTTCTTCGTCATCAATCCCGAGTTCTTCATGGGGCTCGAGACCTTCAAGAAGACCGCCGGCGACATCTGCCGCGGCCTGAGGAATTCGAAGAAGGCGCCGGGTGCGGAGCGCATCTACACCGCCGGCGAAAAGGCTTACGAGAACTGGCAGGACCGCAAGGACAAGGGCGTGCCCGTAGGCGAAGCCATCCAGAAGGAGTTCATCCAGCTCCGCGACGAATGCGGCCTTACGCAGTACAAGTTCCCGTTCGAAAAGTAGAACTATCAAGCGCATGAAAAAAGGACGACCGCCGGGCCGTCCTTTTGTTTTCTATTTTCCGAGGGTCTTTACTACGAACTTCATGACTTCGCTCTCGTCTTCGGGGCCGCCCATCTTTGCCTTCTGGATGAAGGTCATGGGCGCGCGGCTGTCGTTGTAGGTCTCCCAGGTGGGGAGAGTCCTGCCGCAGCGGTCCTTGCCGTTGGGATCGCCGGTCTTGAAGAAGTTGCACCAGTAGCTGCACATCTGTTCCGCAAGGTCGAAGTGCTTGCCGGTGAAAGGCCTCCAGCAGGCCGCGAGGCTTCCGAAGAAGAACCACAGGTCCACAGAGTGGAAGGCACCCGGATCGTCCCAGCCGGGGATGTCCGCGTCGAACTGGTAGTAGTAGTTCTTTACCTTCCGCTTGTTGGCGGCGTCGAGTATGGCTCTGGCGCCGGCCTCGACCGGGCTGAAGCCGGCCTTGTAGACCTTTTCTGCGGTGTAAGGAGCGTCGATGAGTTTGAGCCACTCGCCGGCCTTCCTGCCGAAGGCAGCTTTGCCGGCAGCCGCGAGCTCTTCCTCGGTCTTCGCGGCCGGGTACGCGATGAACTCATCGCGGGTGTTGCCGACGATCAGAGGAACGTGGATGTAGTCGCCCTTGCGCATCTTTTCAGCTACGCTTCCGGGGCAGAAATTGCCGTCCACGGTGGTCTCGAAGATCAGGCTGGTAGGCGCCGTGGGAGTTGCATTGTGCGTCTGCTTCCACTCGATGTACTTCGCATTCAGTTCCGGTCCGGGGATGGCCCTGGCTTCCGCGAGGCTCTTTACGCCAAGGGCGTCGAAGAACTCCGCGCCGCGCTTTTCCGCGACGTCAAGGGGCAGGGAATCTCCGGGAACGTGCGCGCCGTAGCCGCCCAGGAAGGTGGCGCTCATGATTATGGCCTTCTTGAAGAGGCCCTTGTTGAGCGGCGAGCAGAGCTGGGTCTGCACGCTTCCGCCGCCTGCGGACTGTCCGCCTATCGTGACGTTGTCCGGATCTCCGCCGAAGGCCCTGATGTTCCTCTTGACCCACAGCAGGCCGTACCTCTGGTCAAGATTTCCGAAGTTGCAGGGGAAGTCCGGAGCCTCTTTGGTGATCTCCGGGTGCGCCAGGAAACCGAACACGTTCAGCCTGTAGTTGACCGTAACGACCACGATGCCGTGCCTTGCGATGAACTCGCCGTTGAACTCCATCTCGGTGGTGTTGCCTTCCTGAAGGCCGCCGCCGAAGAACCACACGAAGACCGGGAGCTTCTCATCCGGGGTCTTTGCGGGTGTCCAGACGTTGAGGTAGAGGCAGTCCTCGTCCATCTCTATCTCCATGTCGGGGTTCCACTCGCGCTCGTAAATGTTGTGCTGCGAGCCGGGCTTGACCTGCATGGAGATGGGCGCGAAGCGGGCGCAGTCGCGCACGCCGTCCCAGTCTTTTGCG
>CAMYWZ010000188.1 GCA_947302945.1 uncultured Bacillota bacterium | reverse complement strand
CGCCAAGACTACGGTCTTTTCGGAGCCGCAGGGAGATATCTGCACCGAAAAACCGGATCTTGAAGGCGCAACGGTCTTTGCCGTGGAGTTCCTTCCCGGCCAGTTCGACCAGCGCGCTGACTCGGCAGCCCAGTGCATACAGCTTATATCGCAGGAAGAAAGGCCGCTGGTTCGCTCAGCCAAAGTCTACGCGCTCTACGGAGATGTTTCCGATGCGGATCTTTCTGAGATCAAAAAATACGTCATCAACCCGGTGGAAGCCCGCGAGGCTTCTCTGGACGTGCCGGAGACTCTGGCCATGGCCTACACGGTACCGGATAAGGTAGCGGTGCTCACCGCCTTCAACGACCTTACCGAGGACGGCCTTGCGCAGTTCATCAAGTCCAACGGACTTGCCATGGATCTTGCAGACATCAAGTTCTGCCAGAGCTACTTCAGAAGCGAAGGCCGCTGCCCCACCATCACGGAGATCAAAGTCATCGACACTTACTGGTCCGATCACTGCAGGCACACCACCTTCGGCACCATAATAGACAGCGTAAAGTTCGAGGACGAACTCACCGCAAAGACCTACGAGGACTACCTTGCCGTCAGGAAGGAACTCGGCCGCACCAAGCCGGTATGCCTCATGGACCTTGGCACCATAGGCGCCAGGTACTGCAAGGCAAAGGGGCTTCTCGCCAAGCTGGACGAGTCAGAGGAGATCAACGCCTGCACCGTCAAGCTGGACGTGGATGTGGACGGAAAGACAGAGCCCTGGCTGCTTCTTTTCAAGAACGAAACCCACAACCACCCCACCGAGATAGAGCCCTTCGGCGGCGCCGCCACCTGCATAGGCGGAGCCATCAGGGACCCGCTTTCGGGAAGGTCTTACGTATACGCCGCCATGAGGATCACCGGCGGGGCGGACCCGACGGTGCCCATCAGCCAGACCATACCCGGCAAGCTGCCGCAGAGGAAGCTGGTCACCACGGCTGCCGCGGGTTATTCCTCCTACGGCAACCAGATAGGCCTTGCCACAGGCATAGTGGACGAGCTCTACCACCCAGGCTACGCGGCAAAGCACATGGAGATTGGTGCCGTAATTGCTGCGGCGCCGGCTGAGAACGTGCGCCGCGAGACTCCGGCGCCCACGGACGCCGTCATCTTCCTCGGCGGAAGCACGGGCCGCGACGGCATAGGCGGCGCTACCGGTTCTTCCAAGGCTCACGACGTGCACTCGGTGGAAAACTGCGGCGCGGAGGTCCAGAAAGGTAACGCTCCGGAGGAAAGAAAGCTCCAGAGGCTCTTCAGGAATCCCAAAGCTGCCCGCATGATCAAGCGCTGCAACGACTTCGGCGCCGGCGGCGTCTCAGTTGCCATAGGAGAGCTTGCTGACGGCCTTTGCGTAGACCTCAACGCGGTCCCCAAGAAGTACGAAGGTCTGGACGGCACGGAGCTTGCCATCAGCGAAAGCCAGGAGAGGATGGCTGTCGTAGTCGCGAAGGAGGACGTCAAAGCCTTCATAGAGCTGGCCTCGGCGGAGAACCTCCAGGCGGTGCAGGTGGCGGAAGTCACAAAGGAGCCCAGGCTGGTCCTCAAGTGGAACGGCCAGGCGATAGTCGATATAAGCCGCGAGTTCCTGAATTCCAACGGCGCGGAGAAGCATATAGAGGTGGTGGTGCCTGCAGCGGCGCCGGCAGCAAGGAAGGTGTCCGGCAAGGACTTTGCCGAAAAGATGAAGGCGGTCGCAGCGGACCTCAACTGCTGCAGCAAGCGCGGCCTTTCGGAGCGCTTCGACTCCACGATAGGCGCAGGCACTGTCCTGATGCCCTTCGGCGGAAAGAACCAGCAGACACCCATACAAGCCATGGTGCATAAGATCTCCGTGGAGCAGGGGCACACGGATACCGTTTCGCTGATGTCCTGGGGCTACAACCCTTATCTTACGGAGTCTTCGCCCTACCACGGGGCATACACGGCGGTGGTGGAATCCGTCTGCAAGCTCATAGCAAGCGGCGCGGAGTTCAAGGACGTCTACCTCACCTTCCAGGAGTACTTCCAGAAGCTCGGCACGGACAGCCGCAAGTGGGGCCAGCCCATGGCTGCTCTTCTCGGCGCGTTCAGGGCCCAGAAGGAGCTCGGCGTGGCCGCGATAGGCGGCAAGGACTCCATGTCCGGCTCGTTCGAAAACATACACGTTCCTCCCACACTGGTATCCTTTGCGGTAACAGCTGAAAAGGGCGAAGACATAGTCTCTCCGGAGTTCAAGAAAGCAGGGGACATCGTAGTCCGCATCGCTCCCGAAAGGGGCGGGGACGGCCTTCCCAAGGCCGAGAGCCTCAAGAAGATCTTTGCAACTGTAAGGCAGTGGCTTTCCAGCGGCAGGGCGGTGGCCTGCTACACGCCGGGCTTCGGCGGAATTGCGGAGGCAGTCTTTAAGATGTGCATAGGCAACGGCCTTGGCTTCGAGTTCGCGGAAGGCACGGACGAAGACGCGCTCTTCGGCTACGACTACGGCTCCTTCATACTGGAGCTCGCCACCTGCTGCGCGGACGGCTGCTCGGCAGGCGCCACGCTTCCGAAGGGCGCTCAGATCCTCGGCGTCGTAACGGAAGACCCGAAGATCAGCCTCGGCAAAGCATCGCTCGGCCTTTTGGAGCTTCAGGCCGTCTACGAGGACAAGCTGGAGGATATCTATAACTGCAACATCAAGCAGGACATAGGCGAGGTCCACAACGCCTCGTTTAAGGCCGATAGCTGGCCCGCTCCTGCTGTAAAGACTGCAAAGCCCAAGCTCCTCATACCGGTCTTCCCCGGCACCAACTGCGAATACGACAGCGCCAAAGCCGCTGCGGACGCAGGTCTTGAGCCTCAGATCATGGTCCTCAGGAACCTCTCCGCGGACGACGTTTCGCGCAGCGTGGAGCGCTTCGCGAAGGCTGCCTCAGAGTCCCAGATCATATTCATACCCGGCGGCTTCTCCGGCGGCGACGAGCCCGAAGGCAGCGCCAAGTTCATCACGGCCTTCTTCAGGAACGGCGCCGTAAAGGAGCAGGTCACAGAGCTCCTCGAAAAGCGCGACGGCCTGATGCTGGGCATATGCAACGGCTTCCAGGCCCTCGTCAAGCTCGGCCTAGTGCCTTACGGCAGGATCGTGGACACCGACGCGGACAGCCCGACGCTCACATTCAACACCATCTCAAGGCACCAGAGCCGCATAGTGCGCACCCGCATCGCTTCAAACAAGAGCCCGTGGCTGGCGCTCACTCAGCCCGGAGACATCTACAGCGTAGCCATCTCCCACGGCGAGGGCAGGTTCATCGCAAACCCACAGACCCTCGCTGAGCTGGAGGCAAACGGCCAGATCGCCACGCAGTACGTGGATCTTGACGGAAACGCGACATATGA
>CAMYWZ010000187.1 GCA_947302945.1 uncultured Bacillota bacterium | reverse complement strand
TTGTCGATCTTCCGGGAGATAAAGCGCTGATAGGGCAGATCGTACCGGTCAAAATAACAAAAGCACAGACTTTCAGCCTCTACGGCGAAGTTTATAAAGGAGAAACAAATGGGTAAAGGAATGAAAGCGGGCAAGAAGCCCAAGATGAACAACCAGCAGGCACAGCTTGCGCAGCTCCAGGCCATGCAGAGCCGCATGCAGGCAGTTCAGGCCGAAATAGAACAGAAGGAGACCGAAGCCGGAGCCGGCGGCGGCGCCGTGACCGTGCGCGTCAACGGCAAGCATGAGCTCGTTTCCGTCACCATCAAGCCGGACGCCTGCGATCCCGAAGACGTCGAAATGCTCCAGGACATGATAGTCGCGGCAGCCAACGAGGCCATGCGCCAGATGGACGAGATAGCTGAAAAGGAAATGAGCAGCGTCACCGGAGGCATGGGCCTTCCGGGCGGACTCTTCTGATCCGTCATCCTGAGTCATCTTCTGATTCGTCATCCTGAGTCAATCGAAGGATCTTAAATGAAATACTACGCGAAACCCTTATCAAAACTGATCGCGGAGCTCTCCAAGCTTCCCGGTATAGGCGGAAAGACGGCTCAGCGCCTGGCTTTCCACATCCTGTCCCTTCCCGACGCTGAAGCAAGAGCCCTCGCGGATTCCATAACCCAGGCCAAAAGCTCCATGCACTACTGCAGCGTCTGCGGAAACCTCACGGACACGGACCCCTGCAGCGTCTGTTCGGACACGGCCAGGGACCGTCATCTGCGTCGTGGAAAGCCCCCGTGACGTGTCCGCCATGGAGCGCGTGCGCGAATTCACAGGCGTTTACCATGTCCTCAACGGCGCCATCTCGCCCATGGACGGAGTAGGGCCGGAGGACATCAACCTTCGCTCGCTCATCGTGCGCCTTCAGGAAAACGATATCAGCGAAGTCATCCTCGCCACCAACCCCAACATCGAGGGCGAAGCCACAGCTATGTACATAGCAAGGCTCATAAAGCCCGCCGGGATCAAAGTCACGAGGATCGCCCACGGCCTGCCGGTCGGAGGGGACCTTGAATACGCGGACGAAGTAACGCTTTCCAAAGCCATGGAAGGAAGGAGGGAACTGTAATGGCACTGAACGCATTCGCAAGAGCTTTTCTTTCCGTGCCCGATCCCATAGCGTTCCGCATTTTCGGCCTTGAGATACGCTGGTACGCTATATGCATAGTCGTCGGCATGATAGGCGCCGTCCTCATCATGATGAAGCGCACTCCGCTCTACGGCATCAGTCCGGCCGACAAGGTCCTGGATTTCGTGCTCTGGGTCATCCCTGTCGGAGTGGTCGGAGCCAGGCTCTACTACTGTCTCTTCGAGTGGGACAGATACAAAGGCGATCCGATAAGCATCCTGTACATCCACCAGGGCGGCCTTGCCATACACGGCGGCCTGATCTTCGGCATCATCACAGCGATAATACTCGTAAGGCGCTGGAAGCAGAGCCCGCTTGCGTGGCTGGATCTTGCCGCCCCCGGAATAGCCATAGGCCAGGCGATAGGGCGCTGGGGCAACTACTTCAACTCCGAAGCCCACGGCACGGAGACCACGCTCCCCTGGGCCATAGAAGTGAACGGCCAGATGGTCCATCCGACCTTCCTCTACGAATCGATATGGTGCCTGCTTCTGTGCATAGGTCTGTGCATCTTCGAAAAGAAGAGGAAAAAGCGCTTCAACGGCCAGATAATACTGCTCTACGCGATATTCTATTCGATAGAAAGGTTCTTCGTCGAAGGCCTGCGCACCGACAGCCTCTGGATAGGCAGCCTGCGCCAGGCTCAGGTCATCAGCGTCTGCATCGTAATATGCTGCGGAGCCGGTTACTTCTTCCTGAAGAAACGTTCGGAGAAGAAGGCGGAAGAAGCCGCAAAAGCAGCCGAAGCAGAAGCTCCTGAGGCAGCTGAAGAGAAAACCGCCGAAGAAAATATAGAAGCGCCCGCAGAGACTGCGGAGTCAGCAACGGAGGCTGAAGAATGAAACTCGGTATAATAGGACTTCCAAATGTGGGCAAAAGCACGCTTTTCAACGCGATAACCAAGGCCGGAGCGGAAGCGGCGAACTATCCGTTCTGCACGATAGAGCCTAATGTAGGCATCGTTACCGTCCCCGATCCGCGCGTCACGAAGCTCCACGAGATATACAACTCAAAGAAGACCACCTACGCAGTCATAGAGTTCTGCGACATAGCAGGCCTTGTCAAAGGCGCAAGCAAGGGCGAGGGCCTCGGAAACCAGTTCCTGGGGCACATACGCAACGTCGAGGCGGTCGTGCACGTCGTCCGCTGTTTCCAGGACGACAACATCATCCACGTCAGCGGCAAAATAGACCCGGCGGACGATATCGAGACCATAAACACGGAGCTGATCCTTTCCGACATGGAGATACTCGAGCGCCGCATCGCCAAAGCCAAAAGCAGCATGAAGGGCGGCAACAAGGCCCAGCTGGGCGAATGCCAGCTAATGGAATCTATTTACGCGCACCTTTCCGAAGGCAAAAACGCCCGCTCCATGCAGTTCGAGGGCGAAGACGAGGCCTTTGTAAAGAGCCTCGGACTGCTCTCATACAAGCCCGTCATCTACGTCGCGAACGTTTCAGACAAGGAGATCGCGCAGGCGGATAAGAACATATACGTCAAAAAAGTGAAGGAAATAGCGGACGCCGAAGGCTCCAAGAGCATAGTCATCTGCGCCGGCATCGAAGCGGAGCTCGCGGAGCTGGACGACGAGGAAAAGACCATGTTCCTCGAAGAGATGGGCATAGCCGAAAGCGGCCTGGACCAGCTCGTCAAGGCTTCCTACAGCCTGCTGGACCTCATTTCGTTCCTTACCGCCGGGCAGGATGAATGCCGCGCCTGGACCATACGCCGCGGCACCAAAGCTCCTCAGGCAGCAGGAAAGATCCATACGGATTTCGAAAGAGGCTTCATACGCGCAGAGACCATAGCCTACGACAGGTTCATGGAAGCCGGAGGCAGCATGCCCGCCGCAAAAGAGAAGGGCTGGGTCCGGTCCGAAGGAAAGGACTACGTCATGCAGGACGGAGATATAGTGAATTTCCTCTTCAACGTATAAGTGTCCGGGAAGCCTTGAAATTACTGGATTCTTGCTCCGAAAAATCGGGTTTTACGACAATTTTACGACAAATGCCTTTACGACAAATCGCAGTATGGCGGTTCAAGTATGCTGGTCAAGGTCATGAATCTTATTTAGCTGTTTCATACTATAATGCCGGTCGTAAGGAATTTCGGCCGGCATTGTCTATAAAGGTTCAAATTTCAACGCGTGACCGATTGTTACGTGTTATAATGGTTTCGACAAATCGCAGTTTGATGAGGTAAGATAATGCCGCAGCATGATTACAGTGAACAAGA
>CAMYWZ010000186.1 GCA_947302945.1 uncultured Bacillota bacterium | reverse complement strand
TTCGACCCGGTCAGGGAAGAGCTGGCAGACAGCATAACGGCCTCGAAGTTCGGCGTTATCGCGGCCGTCGGGACCGACCTGGAGACTTCGCGCAGGGCGGCTGAAGCCGCGGCGCGGTATGGTTTCTGCTATGCAGTGGCCGGGTGGTATCCGGGCGAGGTCGGAAGGCTCACCGAGGAGCTGCTCGCGCAGACTTTAGAGCTGCTTAAGCAGCCGAAAGTCGTTGCGATAGGTGAGATCGGGCTGGATTACCACTGGGAGGACAACCCGCCGGCGGAAGTCCAGCAGCACTGGTTCAGGCGGCAGCTGCAGGAGGCGGTGCGCCTGGGCGTGCCGGTGTGCATCCACAGCCGCGACGCGGACGGCGACTCCTTCGGGATCCTCAGGGAGGAGGCTCTCGGCCGCACAAAAGTGCTGCTGCACTGCTACTCGGGCTCCGCGGAGCTTGCCCGGCAGTACGTGAAGCTCGGCGCAAAGATCAGCATCGCGGGGCCGGTCACCTACAAGAACGCCAGAAAGACTGTAGAAACGGTCGAGGCTCTGGATCTTTCTGACCTGCTGATCGAGACGGATTCGCCCTACATGGCGCCCGTCCCCATGCGCGGCAGGCAGAACTGCCCGCTCTACGTGGAACACGTTGCCCGCAAGATAGCGGAGATCAAACACGTTCCCTACGAGGAAGTCGCCGACGCGACGTTCCGAAACGCCTGCGATTTTTACGGGATAAACTAATATTTTACACGTTCGTTTAATAAAGTATACAAAGTGGCCCGGTTTTGACACGTCGGGCCGGAAAGCAGAGGTCCATATATGCGTACATGGCTGGAGGTCGACCTTGGCCTCGTTAAAAAGAACATCGAGACAGTAAAGAGCACGCTCCCCGAAAGCTGCAGCATCATCGCGGTCGTGAAGGCGAACGCCTACGGCCACGGCGACGCCAAGATGGCGCTCGCGCTGATGCGCCTGGGCATAAAGCACTTCGCGGTCGCCTGCATAGACGAGGCCGCGCAGCTTCGCAACGCGGGGCTTCAGGGCGAGATCATAGTCCTCGGCTACACGGATCCGGCCGATGTCATGCGCGCAGTCGAGATGAACGTCACGCTCGCCTGCGTCAGCAGGTCGCACTTCAAAGAGCTCTTCGCCGCAGCGCAGGAGGCCGAAAAGCCGCTCAAGATCCACATCGCGGTAAACACAGGCATGAACCGCATAGGCTTCGACTGCCGCACCCCGGAACAGCTGGCGCGCATCTCCAAGTCCTACGCCGCCGCCCAGACGATCGCAGACCACGGCGGAAAGGTCATAGACATCTGCGGCATTTTCTCGCATTTCTCAAGCTCGGACGACACTTCGGAAGGGGCAGAACCCTACACCATGCTGCAGCTTGAGCGCTTCAACATGGTCCTCGACTACCTGGCCGAAAAGGGCATAGAGCCGGGCCTTCGCCACATCAGCAACTCCGGCGCCATAGGCAAGTACCCGCAGGCGCGCTTCGACGCGGTCCGCTGCGGCGCTCTGCTCTACGGCTACAACACTGCCATGGACGCCAAACTGCCCGTGGAACCCGTCATGGAGTGGAAGACCAGGGTCACCTGCGTCCGCACCATAGACAAGGGCGACGCGGTCTCCTACTCAAGGCACTTCATCGCGGACAAACCGACCGTCATCGCCACCTTAGGCATAGGCTACGCCGACGGCCTTTCGAGGGCGCTTTCGAACAAGGGCTTCGTGCTGATCAACGGGTTTAAGGTGCCCATCGTGGGCAACATCTGCATGGACCAGATGATGGTCGATGTCACAGAGATCCAGGCGCTGGCCGACGCCCACAGCATACCCTTCGGGGTGGCGCGCGGCACCGAGGCCGTGATCATAGGCCGCAGCGGCAGGCTCGTCCAGACCGCCGACGACATCGCCGAGGCCTGCGGCAGCTGCATGCACGAAGTGCTCTCCACCATAGGCCTTCGCGTCGAAAGATACTACAAATAGACCGGGCTGCCCGGCTCCTCAGACAAATACAAGAACATGGCCGACGTCATCAAGACCGTAAAAAACACCATCGTAAGCCGCGGGCTCATAAAGCGCGGCGACTACGTCCTGCTGGGGCTCTCCGGCGGGCCGGATTCGCTGTGTCTTCTGCACGTTTTAAGCGAGCTCAGGTGGGAGCTCGGTTTTGAGCTTTCAGCCATCCACATAAACCACGGCATCCGCGGCAAAGAGGCCGACGAGGACGCGAAGTGGGTCGTTCAGCACTGCAAGGACAACGGCATCTCCTGCACGATGGTCCAGGCGAACGTTCCTCTCTACGCCGAAAAGCTGCACCTGACCGAGGAAGAGGCGGGGCGCAAAGTCCGCCGCGAGATCTTCGGCTTCATGGCCTACGGCATCCTGGCCGAGAACCTGCCCGCAGGGCATCCTGCCGCTCCCTTAAGGAACGCCATCAAGGGCCCCGGAGGGATCAAAGCGCGCCCGGCTTCGGTCAAGATCGCGCTTGCGCACAACGCGGACGACCAGGCCGAGACCGTCCTGATGAGGATACTGCGCGGCACAGGCACCCGCGGCCTTGCCGGGATACGCTACCAGAGCCCCATGGACGACGCGCTCGACAGGCTGGTCGCTGCGCTTTTGAGAGGCAGAAAGGCGGACGGCAATACCGATAAGACCATTTCCGACGCCGACTTCGAAAAACGCATCGAGGAGATCAAAACCCTTGATATTTCAATGATCAGGCCGCTTCTGGACGTATGCCGGGAGGACATAGAAGCCTTCTGCACTGAAAATCAGTTGCAGCCCAGAATGGACCACACCAACTCCGAAACAGACTATACCCGCAACAAGATACGCCTTGAGCTCCTGCCGATGCTGGCGGAAAACTACAATCCTAACATCAAGCAGACGCTGGTACGCCTTGCGGCAAACTCTGCCGAGGATGAAGACGCTCTTTCCGCCATCTCGCAGACCGCTCTGCTTCAGGCAGAGAAGATCCTCGCCCCGTCCTTCGCGCAGGCGGATGCTGACGCGCAAAAAAGCAAGGCCCCGTCGGGCGGGACCCTGCTCGAAAGCATCTCTTTGGACGCCGCTTCCCTGCGGGCCATGCAGCCCGCCGTCTTCAAGCGCGTCATCGTTTCCGAGTTTGAAAAGCTCGGCCTTACCGAAGGGATCTCAGCGGTCCACCTGAACGCCCTTCATACCGCCGTCCTCAAAAACATAGGCGGCAAGACCATAGAGTTCCCCGGCGGCCACACCGCCGCCCTCCGCGCCGGCACCCTCACCCTGAAATAAAAACGGCACCATCAGGGACGGTTCTCCCTGGTGCCGAACCAGCCGCTCGCGTTATGATACTGTTCACGCCATCGGGGCCGATGGATGTTCCAGGTTCAGGTTCCGCACGGGTCCTGCCATCAAGGCATCCA
>CAMYWZ010000185.1 GCA_947302945.1 uncultured Bacillota bacterium | reverse complement strand
ATCTCGATGCCGAAGAATTCGCACATCGAAAAATGCCTGTCGTAGCCGGGGACGGGGCAGATGAACTTGATTTTGTCGTATTTGACCCAGGGCTTTTCCGAGCCGAGGACGCCTTTGAGCATGGCCCTGGAGAGGCAGTCGTACATGAAGTTGATGGAGGACGCGCCAACTACTATGGTCTCCTCGACGGTGGTGCCGAGCATGTGTCCGAAGAACTCCCTGGCTTCCTTAAGGCCTAAGAGGGCGCCGTAGTTTCTGGCGTCGGTACCGTAGATGTCGCGGCAGTCCGTGGTGGAGCGGATGACGTCCATCATGGGCATGATCATGTCGAGCTGCTGGGTGGACGGATTGCCTCTTGCGATGTTGAGGGAAAGCTTCATGTCCTTGTAGTCCTGATAGCGCTGCAGCAGCCTGGCTTTTGCGACAGCCAGTTCTTCTTTCGTCATGTCTTTGAATGCCTTCATTGCGGTATCCTCCGTTTGTGGTATAATAAATTATATTTTAGTATTTTGAGCCTTGCTTGGCAAGCGATAAAATCCGTTATTTGTGTGTTTTTATAAAGACACGGGTGAGAAAAATGTTTGATTACGACATGGAAAGCCTTGATATAAGGAAGATAGCCGATTCCGGCCAGACCTTCAGAATGAGCTTTGACGCGGAAAGGAGCCTTCCGGACGCGGAAGTCTTCCGCTGCATCGCTATGGACAAGCAGTGCTTTGCCGGAGAAGGAAGGGTATGGTGCCCGGATGGGGACGACGCCTTCTGGAAAAACTATTTCGATCTTGAGACTTCGTATGAAGGCTTCATTTCAGCCATCGACGGGGACGATGAATATCTGAAGTCCGCGGCGGAATGCGGGCGCGGCATAAGGATCTTAAGGCAGGACCCCTGGGAGATGCTGATCACGTTCATCATCTCGCAGAGGCGCAGCATTCCGTCCATCAAGACCTGCGTCGAGGCGCTTTGCACGCGCTTCGGAACATTCGTCAGTGGCGGGGATGGCGCTGACGATTCCGGGTTTTACGCTTTTCCGACTCCGGCGCAGCTTGCGGAGGCTCCGCTGGACCAGCTTGGATGCTGCTCTTTGGGTTACCGCACGGAATATGTGTATCTGGCAGCAAAAGCTGTGGACTGCGGAAGCTTGGATCTTAAGGCTATGCAAAACCTGTCCGATACGCAGCTGCTTGAAACCCTGATGTCTCTTCGCGGAGTGGGCCCCAAAGTCGCAAACTGCGTTTCCCTGTTCGGCTTCTACCGCATAGGAGCTTTCCCCATCGACGTCTGGATAGACCGCGTCCTGAAGGAACACTACCCGAATGGATTTCCCCTGGACCGCTACAAAGGCTTCGCCGGCGTAATGCAGCAGTACATGTTCTACGCGGCAAGAAAATGACCATTCAGGTGGACTTTCAGGCACATTTGCTATATACTCTACACTGAAGATTATAAATATACGTTTCTAGCAGTCTGACGAAGCTTTCGATCATGAAAACCCGATCAACCGTAAAACTGTTTGATAAATGGGACTATATCTTTATAGCCGCTCTTTTGCTGCACACGCTGATATTCAATCTGTTTCATGCAGCGAGCTTCTTTACCGTAACAGAAGGATGGTTTTCGGATTTTGCGAATTACATGCTTTCCGGACAGGTCCCATACCGCGATTTCAATCTGTACATACCGCCTTTGTTCCCTGCGGTAATAACGTTCCTTACAGCTGTATTTGGCCACAGTTTTCTGATACTTCGCATGTACGGTATCATCGAAAGGATGATCGTCGTTTTACTTGCGTACATCATTCTTCGCCGTGTTTTTCGTTCCGGGACAGTTCTCATCGTGCTGTTTGCAAGCAGCATAGTTTACATTTCAAATCTTCAGGACATCTTCTACGGATACTATCAGACCTCGCTGCTTTTAACGCTGCTGAGGATATGGCGTGCTGTGCTTTTATGTGAAAACGAAGATGCGAAGCGTATCATCCGGCATGCGGCCGCATTCGGCATATCCGCGGGACTGACCACGATATGCAAGCATTCCACCGGAGTCATCATGTTTTTTGCTCTGGAGGTGATCTCTCAGATCGTACTGTTAAGACAGGAAAACAGAAGGCCTCTGCGCGTGCTTGCGATAAGCGTTCTTTCATATATCGGGACGATTCTGGTCTGTCTGCTGCCGCTGATAATTGCAGGCGCCTTCAGACCAATGATCTCACAGCTGTTTGGAGGAAGTTCGTCAAAAGGAAGCCTTCTTGCAATACTCTTCGGCTTCATACCGCGTACAATGACCAAAGAGGCAGTTGCCGACATGCTCCTGATGTGCGGCATCATATTTATTGCCGCACTTTCTCAGTATCTGAAGAAGCGAATGGGAACTTCACAGACAAGTCTTCAGAAACCGGCCACGCAGAAGGTCATCAGTGCGGCCTTAGGTGCTGTACAGCTTGTTCTGCTGTATCTCGTGCTTAAGCCCATCCTCGATCTGTCCTTATATTCGTTTTTAGCGGCAGAAGTTTCACTGAAGTTCTATGCACTGGTCTTCTGTCTCGGCCTGGTCCTGCTTGCAGCCGCGTTCCTTCAGGACAGGATAGAGAAAGGCCCGGCGTTCGTCAGATGCGTTCTTCTGCTTGGATCCATTGCTTTATTGACTGCGGTGTATTACTACGTTTACACCCACGAACTTGGGTATATCCACTGGTCCGGAGTGCGTGACCTTCGGGAAAGAATAAACTATTCGGCATTCTACATCGAAGTCGGGCTGTCCGCATATTACCTGATAACAGGCCTTCTGAAAAATGATATGCGCTGCTGGAAGAGGCTGCTCGTTTTTGTCGGAGCCTGGGGAATAATGTACATCCACGGCATGTCAAACACCATTGAAGACCATGCGATGCTGCTGTCTCTTGCTATCATTCTCGGTCTGGCTTTAGAAGCTGATTTTTCATTCTTCAACAAGGTCAAAAATGTTGTGGTGTACATCTTCTGCCTCATACTTGTGTTCAGCATCTTTGTCCAAAGATGCTACCTGCCGTATAGCTGGTGGGGGGTCAACGGGATAGCAAGGCAGCAAAGAGTCTGTAAAGGCACTGAATGAGATCTACGAGATAATACAGAATACGAAAAAAGAGGGGGATACAATGTATTCCTTCCCGCACATTGCGTATTTCAACGTGATGGCAGACATGCAGAATACAATGTTCGCCAAGACCCATTTCTTTGATGTTTGTTCTGATGAGAACGCTGCCGCGGATGCGCAGAAACTGCTTAATGAAATGCCCACTTACATCGTCTGGATGGACGTGTCCGAGGAAACGTGGACCATTCATGAAAAGCTGTTCAGAAATGGAGCGCCTTCAGGTCAGCGGGAGCTCGTCAGAAGCTATGAGAAGCTGATATATTCAGGGAAATATGAGCTTTTGTGGGAGGGAGCGATAGACGCGTCCGACCCGCTGTATTTGTGGAGGCTT
>CAMYWZ010000184.1 GCA_947302945.1 uncultured Bacillota bacterium | reverse complement strand
GGCTGTCGGAAAAGCTGACAGTGTTTACCGCGAAGCTCTCCCCGGTGGACCACTTCAGAATGTTACGCAGATCCGAGTTATTTAATACCTTGACGTTGTTGCCCACGTCCTTGATGGCTGTGGTGCGTATGCCTATGCTTTCGACCGTGCCCCTGAAACCGCCGACTTCGATTATGTCGCCTACGTTGAACTGGTCTTCGAACACCAGGAAGATGCCTGTGACGAGGTCTTCGACCAGGCTCTGCGCGCCGAAGCCTATGATCAGGGCCAGGACGCCGACGCTTGCGAAGATCGTGCTTACGTTAACGCCAAGAGCCGACAGGCACCAGAAGAATCCTATCAGGACCGTGATGTAGTAGAGCGCGCTCCTGAGAAGGCTTACCAGGCTCTTTGCCTTTGAGCCCTTGGGGCTGACCTTGCTGAGGATCAGGGCCAGTATCTTGGTGATGACCACCATCAGCAGTATGATGGCTATCACCTGGAAGAGCGTTGCCCAGTTGATCTTTACCGATCCGGAGATCTTGGTGACGTCGCCGAAAAGCTTGGTCCAGGTGCCCTTTAAAGACTCCTTTGTCTCCGCGGACAGGAAAGGTATCAGCGAGGGGTTGGTTATGAACAGGAAGAGTATCAGAGCAACAGCCCACTTTACTATTGAGGCTATGCTGACGTTCTTTCCGACTTCCACCTTTGGGATGTGGATCTTCTTTTCCTTCTTGGTTTCTTCGTCTGCCATTGGTTTATCCTCCATATGTTATTTGCTGAATTTGACGTGCTTTAAGGGGCCTTCCGCTCCGCTGATTATCATGTGGTCGTAGACTTCGCCCTGCTTCTCCAATGCGTTTCTTTCGCCTTCGCTGAGCTTGAGTGGGCTGAGGTAGTAGATGCCTTTCTCGAGCGTGCAGTCGTCCAGTTCTATGGCTGAAACGGTGCCGTAGGATTCCACGGTAACTCCGCTGTCTATCATGAGGCAGGAGGCGGAACCTTCGCACAGGAACTGTATGCCGCACTCCCAGGCCTGCTGCTCGTTCACGGTGAGCGTGCCGTTTCCGGTGATGGTTATGCTGCCGCCGTACATGAAGCCCCACGCGAGGATGCGGTCCAGATGGCAGTCGCCGGTGACGTGGAGCTTGAAGCCGTTGCCCATGATGTTGATATTAAGGCCTGCTCCGCTGAAGTTGTTGAGGAAGAGGGTGTTGGAAGCCCTGTCATAGTACGTGCCGCGGCTCTTGTATTCGTCGTAGAACCTGCAGCTCGTGGGATTGCCGGCTGAATCTGTAAGGCCGTAGGCTGTGCCGGCCCAGAGGTACACTCCCCTGCCGACGTCGCTGACTTCGCTGGCGTATTGGACGTCGTACGCCTCCATGGACTCGTAGTTTCTGAAGTACTGGAGCATTACGTAGTCTTCGTTGATGACGCCGTAGCCCGGGATGACTCCGTTGGGCTCCAGGTTATCCAGGACCGGGAAGGCGTTGTCCGCATGCTCTCCGGGCTGGTTCTCCCCACCGCCGGAAAGACCCTTGGGATAGGCTTCGTAGTAGTAATACAGGTCGTAGATCGGGGTGACGGTGCCCTGCGGGATGTACCAGGTCTCGAAGGGGGCGTCAGGATCGCCTATAATTATGGCGTCGTCGCTCTTGTCGTAGCCGACTATGAACTTCTGGGCGCCGGTGAATACCATTTCCACGTCAAGGCCGCCCACAAGCTTGGCCCAGTCGTAAGCTTTTTCGTAGCCTATGCTGAACGTTTCGCCGTGGAACTGGCGGGATTCCCCGGTAGGCACGTAGGTAACGAGCACGATGCGGGCTTCTACGTTTTCGTCCGGATAGGGATCCGTGACGGGCTGCACGTAGCCGCTGCCGCCGGAACCGCCGCTGTAGCTTGAGCCGGAGTTGAATATATCGTAGCCTAAAAGGTCGTACCCGAAAGAGCTGGTGGCTACCACTACGGTCGTGATGGCTGCCGCCGTCTGGAGTATGACCGTCTTTTTCTTAGTGTTTGCGCGTTTTTCCTTGGAAGCTTTTATTACGGCAACGTCATAAGCGGAGGTGTCGACGTTGTATTCGTCCGCGACACCGCTCTTAAAGTCCTTTGGAACCGCAAATTCCGTGGCTTTGCCGTATTCGTGAGTTGAAGGATTGTATTCTTTGTCCTGCATCTTTTCCGCCGAAACTGCTGTGGATAACATCAGGATTATACCACCGGCAGAGCTTTCAATCAATATTTATCAGAGTTTTACCGCCCTCAGGATGCGGTCCTTTCCGGCGAGGTCCTTTATTATGGACGCTTCCCTGAAGGCGCCGCTCTGGGCCGCAAGTTCCATGACCTCCGCGCCCTGGTCGTCGCCGGTCTCCATGAGGAGAAGGCCGCCGCCTTTCAGGTGCACCGGAGCTTCTTTTATGATGCGCCGCACGAGGTCCAGACCGTCCGCGCCGCCGTCGAGAGCCATATGCGGTTCGTAGTCCCGGACTTCCTTTGAGAGGCTGCCGATGACGTCCGTCGGGATGTACGGGGGATTTGTGAGGATGGCGTCGAAGAGGAGTTCTTCCGGCTGCCCTTCGCTGTCTTTTAGGGATGCAAGGGCTTCGAAGAGGTCTCCGCGGAGCACCTGCACGTTTTTATAGGGTCTGAGGTTGACCCTCGCGAGCATGAAGGCTTTGGGAGAAAGATCTGTGGCTATGACTCTTGCTTTGGGGAGGTTAGCCGCGACAGCTGCCGCTATTGCGCCGCTTCCGGTGCAGAGATCGAGTACCAGCGGGGCCGGTGTGACGCCGAGAGCTTGCTTCGCGGCCGCTATGCCCTGCGCGCAGGCCGAGTCTGAAGCGGGTGCGGAGAGCTCTCTGAGAGCTGTCTCGACAAGCACCTCGGTCTCCGGCCTGGGGATGAGCACCCTCTCGTCCACGGCAAGGTCTATGCCGTAGAAGTTTGCCGTGCCGAGTATGTACTGAAGGGGCCTTCCCTTGCATCGCTCGTTGATCAGGGCCGCCGAAGCGAGAAGGACCTTGTCATCCACCTCGTCCTTCGCATGCGAATACAGCCAGCTCTTAGGCTGCGACAGCACGTGGCATGCCAGCTGTGCCGCCTCCGCCTCCGCGCAGGCTATCCCCGCCTTCTTAAACACCCTTATGATCTCATTTAAAAACTCTTCAACAGTCATTACGTAAAGTTGTATTCTGTTTACTTCTTGTTTTTTGAAGCTGTATATTCCGCTGTTTCAGCTTCGTTTTTAACGAGGGTGCCGTCGGGGAGCTGAATGCCTACCCAGTAGTCGACGGGAACGCTCTCGTCTTCGTGGGCTGGAATTACAGCTTTCATGGCGGCGATGGCGACCTCAAGCTCCTTAAGATCGGGCTCGCAGGTGGTGAGCTTCTGGAGCATGATTCCCGGCATGCTCAGCACCTTTACGCAGGCGTTGTTGTGGCGCCCGGTCCACTGCAGCAGCTCGTACGAAAGCCCCGCGATCACCGGGATCAG
>CAMYWZ010000183.1 GCA_947302945.1 uncultured Bacillota bacterium | reverse complement strand
CAGATCGTCATCATAATAGACGAGCTTGCAGAACTCATAATGACAGCCAAGAACACGGTCGAAGACTCCATCTGCCGAATAGCCCAGAAGGCAAGGGCTGCCGGAATGCACCTCATCGTCGCCACCCAGAGGCCTTCCACGGACGTCATCACAGGCGTCATCAAGGCCAATATTCCGTCCAGGATAGCGTTCGCGGTATCTTCGCTCACGGACTCCAGAGTAATACTGGACGTAGGCGGAGCGGAGCACCTCCTCGGCAGAGGAGACATGCTTTACGGCCCGCAGAGCATCAGCAAGCCCATGCGTGTCCAGGGCTGCTTCGTTTCGGACGACGAAGTCAGAAAAGTCATCAGCTTCGTCAAGGAACAGGTCCAGATCGCGGACTACAACATGGACGTCATCCAGGCAATGAACAGGACCGGCTCTCAGCAGGGCAGCGCCGACAACGAAGAATCAGGCGAGGACGAGCTCCTCACCGATGCAATAGAAACCGTCGTCAAAGCAGAGCAGTGCTCAGTATCTATGCTCCAGAGGCGCTTCAGGATAGGCTACAACAGGGCTGCAAGGCTCGTGGACCTTATGGAGGAAAGGGGCATAGTCGGCCCGGCCGACGGCGCAAGGCCCAGGAAAGTCAACATGTCCCAGGCGGAATTCCAGCGCCTGCAGGACCAGGCAAACGGCATCAGCAATTCGTCTGTCGAGGATGAGATCCATTGATGAAAGTATTCATTCAGACCCTCGGGTGCGAAAAGAATACCGTTGATTCCGAGAACGCCGCAGCTCTCCTTGAAAAGGCAGGCTGCAGCATAGTTCAGACTCCGGAAGAAGCGGACTGCTTCATCGTAAACACCTGCGGCTTCATCGCAGACGCCAAAAAGCAGTCAATAGAGACGATTTTCGACCTCTCGCGCGAAAAGACGGCAGGCAAAAAGCTCATTGTCACCGGCTGCCTCTCGCAGCGCTACAGCAGCGAACTTTCGGCAGAAATGCCGGAAGTGGACGCATTCCTCGGCGTCAACGACTATCAGCGCCTTCCTGAGATCGTCCTGGGAAGATCGTCTGAAAGGACGCTATGCTCCGGTGCGGATAAAGTCTACAAAGAGCTCGGCAGCAGGAAGCTTTCAACCACGCCCTGGAGCAGATCCATAAAGATCGCCGAGGGATGCAGCAATATATGCAGCTACTGCGCCATCCCATTCATCAGAGGCAGGTACAGGAGCCGCAGGGAAGAAGACGTACTGAAAGAAGCGGAGCAGCTTGCCCGCGAAGGCTGCAAAGAGCTGGTCATCATAGCTCAGGACGTAACTTTCTACGGAAGGGACCTCCGCATCAAAGACGCTCTGCCGCAGCTTCTTAAAAAACTCTGCCGCATAGAAGGCATACGCTGGATAAGGCTCATGTACTGCTACGAGGACGAGATAACGGACAGTCTCATAGAGACCATAAGGACAGAGGAAAAGATCTGCAATTATCTTGACATACCCCTTCAGCACTGCGTGGACCGCATCCTGAAGGCCATGAACCGCAAGTCTACAGCCGAAAGCATAGAGTCTACAGTTGACAAATTACGTAAACTCATTCCGGGTATCGCTATAAGGACCACTCTTATAAGCGGTTTTCCAGGAGAGACCAAAGATGATGCAGCAAAGCTGCTGGACTTCGTCGAAAAGACAAAGTTCGAAAGGCTCGGAGCCTTTGTCTATTCTAAGGAAGAGGGCACCAAGGCAGCTGAGCTTCCCGGCCAGGTAAGAAAAGACGTCCGCGAAAGGCGCAGGGACCGCATAATGGAGCTCCAGCGCCGCATCTCTCTTGAAAACAACATCAAACTCACAGGAAAGACTCTTGAAATCCTCGTGGAAGAGCAGGATTCAGAGAACACTTATATAGGGCGCAGCTACATGGACGCGCCGGAAATAGACAACAGCGTCATCTTTACAAGCAGCAGGCCTATTCAGCCCGGCAGCTTCGTAAACGTTAGGATAAACGACGCATTCGACTACGATCTGAGCGGAGAGGCGGTGTACTGATTGAATCTGCCGAACAAGCTTACAATAGGAAGAATAATATGCACGCCGGTATTCGTGCTGCTATACGCATTCGATCTTTACATACCGGCTTTTGTCGTATTCCTTGCTGCCTCTCTTACAGACCTTCTGGACGGCAGGTTAGCCAGAAAATACGGCATAGTCACCAATTTCGGCAAGATAATGGACCCGCTCGCGGACAAGATCCTTGTCTATTCGGCGTTCTGCATGTTCATAGACAAAAGCCTCATGCCCGACTGGATGCTCATAATCATACTGGCCAGGGAATTCGCCGTGTCCGGCATGCGCATGGTAGCCGCGTCTGAAGGCAAAGTCATAGCCGCCGGGACGACTGGCAAGATCAAGACCATCCTTCAGATGGTGGCCGTCCACTTCCTCATACTCAGTTCTTATCACAATTTCATTTATATCTGCGGCGAGGTGCTTCTCTGGGCATCTCTTGTCATGACGATAGTATCCGGCGCGGAGTACATCATCAAAAACAAAGACGTGTTTTCAATGTAGGGCGTTATGAAAGCAACTATCCTCGCGGTCGGAACAGAGATACTGTTCGGAACGACTGTCAACACCAACGCTGTGTTTCTCTCGCAGCAGCTCAACCTTCTCGGCATCGACGTTTTAAAGCACATAACCGTAGGCGACAACAAAAAGAGGCTCCTCCGGGCGCTCGAATACGCCTTCGAAGACTGCGATCTTGTCTTATCCACCGGCGGCCTGGGGCCGACCGAGGACGATATGACCAAGGAGACCATAGCCGAGTTCTTCGGAAAGAAGCTCATAGAAGACAAGGCCTGGATGGATATGATGTCCTCCTGGTTTGCCAAAAACGGCCGTGTAATGTCTGAAAACAACCGCAAACAGGCATATATCCCGGAAGGCGCCATATTCCTGGACAATCCAAACGGCACCGCGCCCGGCTTCATACTTTCGGACGGCGGCCGCACCATATTTGTAATGCCCGGTCCTCCGCGCGAGATGCAGCCCATGTTCACGGACCATATAAGGCCGTATCTGGAAAAACTTCAGGATTCCACGCTTTACTACAAGATGATAAGGACCGTCGGCATAGGCGAGTCGGATCTTGAGACCGCGCTTATTGATATCATAGACGGCCAGACCGATCCCACGATAGCCACATATGTCAAGGATTTTTCCGCGATGGTCAGGGTAGCGTCAAAGAGGAAGACGCTCAAGGAGGCGCAGGACGTCGTGTCAGGCACGGACAAACTCTCGAAGGAACTGGCGGAATCCAACCGCAAGGGGATCGAGGATCTGCAGAAAATGATGAATGACCTGGGAGAGATCGATCCGGGCGCAATGAACCTTGGCGGTATGCCGCAGGTCTCGCAGACGGGAAAGCCCGGCCAGGCCACAGCGCAGACCGCGACGGGCGCGGAAGTGAAAGCGCAGGAAGAGGCGCCGAAGGAGCCGGAAACGGACCCCA
>CAMYWZ010000182.1 GCA_947302945.1 uncultured Bacillota bacterium | reverse complement strand
CTGCAGCGCGGAGCTTACAAAAAACAAGGAGACTCCGCTGCGCTCCATTAGAGAATCGTTCGGCGCCAACGCGGCTTATTCTTCAGCTATACTTGCGCAAAAAGGCATCAAGGGCTTTAAGGACCCGTTTGAAGGCGAGCAGGGCTTCTACTTCGCGTTCCTTCGCGGCGAGTACTTCCCCGATGCAGTATTAAAAGACCTGGGAAAGCATTTCTATGCTGAGGACCTCGTATTCAAACCCTGGCCCTGCTGCATGGGTAATCACGGCTGCATCAACGCCGCGCTCAACATAATGAGGGACAATGACATCGATCCTGCTGACATCACTGCCCTGCACGCGGAAGTTCCTACAACTGCTCAGGTCGTCCTGGAGCCGGTTGAAATGAAGCTTCGCCCGCAGAACGCGATCCACGCCAAATACAGCCTTCCATTTACGGTATCCACGGCCATCCTGGACGGCAAGGTAACGCTTTCAAGCTTCACGCAGGACAAGCTCACAAGACCGGATATTCTGGCTCTTGCGGCAAAGTTCACCCACTCCTTCAACGACGAATGGGATCGTGACCCGGAGATGAAGACCGGCGGCCGCCTCACCATCACCACCAAAGACGGAAAGACCTACACGGAAACCGTCTCCAAAACACTGGGCAACCCGGAGAATCCCATGACAGAAGAAGCTTTCAGGGACAAGTTCCATTCCTGCATGGATATGGCCCCCTCCCCCAGGAGCAGAAAGCAGCAGGACGCTATACTCGAAATGGTCGGCAGGATCGAAAACGTCAAGGATATCAGAGAACTTGCTGACATGCTCTGACAAACAAATACTCGAATAACAGTCAGACCCCGACATCTTTCATCACTAGAAAAACCCGGCGGAATACCCGCCGGGTCTTTGTTCGGTCTTTTTACCAGATAATCGATTACTTGCCTTCGATCTCTCTGATAACGGGCTCGAGCCTCTTCCACTCCTTGAGGATGTCAGCGCTCGGCCAGGTGTAGTACTTGGAAGTACCGCCGTTTACTCTCTGTCTCTTGTAGAAGGAATCATCAGCATCGGACTTTTCAACTTCACCGAGCTTGTCGATGACTGCCTTGATCTTGGCAACAGTCTCAGCAGGAACTTCTGCTCTGCAGATGATAGCGGTGGTGTTGGGAACGTTGTACTGCTCAGCCTTGTCCTTGCCGAATACGTCGAGCAGGGTCGGGACCTTCTTGATCAGGTCGAGGCCGTTGGTGGCAGGATCATAGTAGCTGAAGTCGTTGTCGGCACGGCAGTTGATGATGGCCTTGTACTTGTCCGGCTGCTGCAGATACTTGGCTGCGGAAGTCTCGTCGAAGATGGCGATGTTGATGCTCTTGTTGGCAGGATCGATACCGGTCTTGACGGAGTCGGAAGTAGCCGGGGTCCAGTGTACGTACTTGGAAAGTCCGGTCTGGTTGAAGAGGGACTTGAGCTTGGTGGTCATGATGGAACCGGCTCTGTCTGCTACGTTGACCTTGTCCGGGTTAGCCTTTGCATAAGCTTCGAGCTCTTTCCAGGTGCTGTAGGGAGCATCGGCCTGAGTGATCAGCATGCATCCGGAATACGGATAGGGCTGGGTGAATCCGGTAACGATCTGGAACTTTGTGGTGTCGAACGGAGCGCTTGCCCAGTCGCCCTTGATGTAACCGGTAAGAGCGTCAAGACCAACTACCATGAGAGTGAGGCCGTCGGCATCTTCCTTGAGCATTTTTTCAGCAAGGTTCCAGCCGCTGGCTGTCTTGTTGTACTCAACTTCTGCTTTCTTTCCGGTCTGGTTGTTGATCCAGTCTGCCATCGTGGTGGCGTTGACAGCGGTCAGAGAGCTCTCATCATACGGGAAGTACAGAGTTACGTCTCCGCTGGGCCAGTCGCCGCCGCCATTCTTTTTGGTGCAGGCAGCAAGTCCGAACACCATGACGAGTGCAAGAACTAATGCAATAACTTTTTTCATTGGTTTTCCTCCTGTAAAGTACAATGATACTATTTCAAACCCGGTGACCCGGTGTTTGTTGACTAATCTTCCAGTTCCGCAGCCTTTTTCCTGGCCTTGTCGTTTTTGGATTCTTTGCCCTTCTTGATGATCGGGGAAAGGATACCGTAGATCAGGACCAGAGTACCGACTATGATGAATATGCAGGAAATCGGTCTGGTGAAGAACATCTTTGCTCCGTTTGCATCCGCGGCGAAGCCCATTCTCATGTTCTCCTCGAGCATAGGAGCAAGAATGAACGCCATCAGGAACGGCAGGCTGGATATGCCGAACACATCCATCAGTATGGCTACGATGCAGCTTACGAGCATTACGATCATGCTGAAGAAGTTCCTCTGAGCCATGTAGGCGCCCGTAAGAGCAAGTACTACTACGATGCTGTACAGATAGTGGTAAGGTATCTTCAGCAGAGCCGGGAACGTAGGCATTCCTATGGTCTCGTAGAGGATGACCACTATAGCGGACAGGAAGGCCGCAGTGAACAGCGTGTAGACTATGGTGGGGTTCTCGCGCATGAGCATGGGGCTGGCTTCTATATTTTTCATGAGAAGAGCCTGCAGGAACTGCACGCAGGAAGCGTCGCCCGGGATGCCGAGGGCTATCAGCGGGATGAGAGCACCGCCTATAGCGGAGTTTTTGGCAGTTTCACCGGCTATGACGCCCATGATCTCGCCCTTGCCCCATTTGGACTTATCCTTGGCGAGCATGTTCTCTGTGGAGTAAGCCATGATGGAGGCGACAGGTCCGCCGAGTCCGGGAAGGAATCCGATGATAAGACCTATTATCCAGGAACGGATGAAGCCGATCAGATTGTGGCCGAGGTCCTTGCCGGGCCATTTATACTTGCCGACTTTTATATCGACCTTCCTTGCCTTTTCACCTCTGGCGTATTCGAGTATGATGATGCGGCCTGCGAAGAGTCCGAGCATTACCGGGATAAGATTGATCTTATCGCGGAACTGCATGATGTTGAAGAATATGAATCTGTTGGTTCCGTCCAGCTTTTCGGTACCGATGCTGGCGACGAACAGAGCAAGGCCGGCGCCGAACAGGCCCTTGGCAAGGTTGCCCTTGGAAAGACCTATTACCATGAGGATCGCGCAGTAGCAAAGTGCTGCGTACTCCCAATAATAGAGCCTTACAGCCCATGAAGCTATGGCCTTGCAGCAGAATACCGCAAGTATTACGGAAGGAAGAGTTCCGAGGAAGGAAACTGTTACCGATACGGACAGCGGCCTTACCGGATCTCCCTGTTTGGTGAATTCATAACCGTCCCAGACTGTGGTAAGAGACGAAGAGGTGCCCGGTATGCCCAGAAGTATGGAACCTATGCAGCCGCCGCTCATGGATCCTATTACTATGGAGATGAACAGAGCCATGGTCATGGCCGGGTTAAGTTTATAAGAGATGGGAAGAAGTACTACGATAAGAGTACTGCTTCCGAGTCCGGGGATGGCGCCGAGTATAACGCCGGCGAGG
>CAMYWZ010000181.1 GCA_947302945.1 uncultured Bacillota bacterium | reverse complement strand
GCTTTTGACAGGATAAAAAGCGGTATCCCGCAGATGGACGAGGCGCTAGGCAACATCAGGCTCGGAGACAACGTGGTCTTTCGGGTCTCGAACCTTGCCCAATTCAAACTGTTCATGGATCCTTATGTAGAGCAGGCCAAAAAGGACAAGCGGAACATCATATACTTCAGGTTCGCAAGCCACGAGCCTCTGATCGAGGACTGTCCGGAGGTAAAGACAGTAAGGCTGCCCCTCTCGCACCGCTTCGAGACCTTCACCGTGGACATCCACAACGTGATAGAAAAGGAGGGCTTCGACGCGTTCTACGTCTTCGACTGCCTTTCGGAGCTTCAGTTGGCCTGGGCGACGGACCTCATGATGGGAAACTTCTTCAAGGTCACCTGCCCCTTCCTCTTCATACTCGACACCGTGGCGTTCTTCCCCATCATCAGGGGCAAGCACTCGGTGCAGGCAGTAAACAAGATCCTCGACACCACCCAGCTGTTCATCGACGTATATTCGGACAGCAGGAACATCTACGTTCGCCCCGAAAAGGTCTGGAACAGAAGCTCCGATACCATGTTCCTGCCGCACACCTACGACCCGGCCACCGGGGAATTTAAGCCCATACTCGACGGCGTGAGGTCCAGCAGGTTCTACCAGACTCTCGGCAACGCGCAGCGCTCGGCCGAGGAGCAGTACGCGGACTCCTGGGACAGGTTCTTCAACCGCACCAAGCTCCTTTACGAAAGCGGCATGGACATACGGAAAGACTGCGAGACCATGTGCAATATCATGATGACGCGCGACCCCAAGATCAGCGAGATGGTAAGGAAAAACTTCACCCCAGAGGACTACTTCGCGGTCAGAGACCACATGATAGGCACAGGCATGATAGGCGGAAAATCCTGCGGCATGCTTCTTGCAAGGGCCATCATACGCAACCGGGAGCCTGACATCAGCGAGGTCCTCGAGCCGCACGACTCCTTCTACGTGGGCTCGGACGTGTACTACACCTACATAGTGGACAACGGCCTTTGGGACCTTAGGATAAAGCAGCGCACTGACGAGGGGTACTTCTCGCTTTCCGACGCTTTTGCGGAAAAGCTCCTTACGGGCGAGTTTTCGGACGCCATGAGGGAGCAGTTCGTCCGCATCATAGACTACTACGGGCAGGACCCGTACATCATACGTTCCAGCAGCATACTTGAGGACGGCTTCGGCAACGCCTTTGCGGGCAAGTACGAATCGGTCTTCTGCGTCAACAGAGGGAGCCTTGAGGAGCGCCTCGAGGAGTTCGAAAAGGCCATCAAGACCGTCTACGCAAGCTCCATGAACAAGTCCGCCCTCGACTACCGCAAAAGGCGCGGGCTGGACAAGAGGGACGAGCAGATGGCGCTTCTTATCCAGCGCGTTTCCGGCTCATATTACGGACAGTACTACATGCCCTGCGCGGCCGGCGTGGGCTATTCCTACAGCCCTTACCGCGTCATGAAGGACAGCGACCCTTCGGCGGGCATGCTGCGCCTTGTAATGGGCCTTGGGACCTCCGCCGTGGACAGGACCTCCGGCTCGTACCCCAGGATAGTCAACCTCGACATACCCGAAAGGACCTCGTATTCATCGTCCGCCGACAAGCACAGGTTCTCGCAGGGCAAGGCCGACGTCATAAACATGGCGGACCACAGGCTCGAGAGCCTGCCGTTCTACAAGATCGAACCGGTAATACCGCAGTACCTTGGGAAAGTCCTTTTAGAGCACGACTACGACGCGGAGGACAAGCTTCAGGACATGGGACGCTGGCAGCCGGTCAGGTTCATCTCCTGCAAGGGCCTTGTGGAGAACGAAAAGCTCATGGAACAGATGAAGAGGATGCTTGCCTGCATCCAGAGCGAGTACGACCACGCCGTGGACACTGAATTTACGATAAACGTTTCGGAAAGCGGCGAGTACTCGATAGACCTTCTTCAGTGCAGACCGCTGCAGCTTCAGAAAGAAGGCGCGGCTGTCCAGATACCTTCTGACATACCCGAAGAGAGCATCCTGCTCGAGAGCCGCGGCGCTTCAATGGGCATGCCGAGGGTAGTAGACCTCGATACCATAGTGTACGTGGACCCGGTCAGGTACTACAACATGCCCTACAAGAACAAGCCAGCTATAGCCAAACTAATAGGCGATATCAACTGGCGCTTCAGGGACATGGGAAGGCACATGATGCTCATAGTCCCCGGGCGCAGATGCACCTCCTCGCCCGAACTGGGCGTTCCGACGAGTTTTTCGGACATCAGCGAGTTCGAGATCATATGCGAGACCGAGGAGACCGAAGCCGGCTACAACCCGGAGCTTTCCTACGGAAGCCACATCTTCCAGGACCTTGTAGAGGCGGAGATACTCTACACGGCGATCTTCAGCGGAGAAAAGACTTTGCACTGGGCGCCGGAAAAGCTTGCGGGCTTCCCGGACCTTACCGCAGAATTTGAAGGCGGGCAGGCGCTTTCGGACATAGTGCACGTGTACGACGTGAGCGGCAAAAACTGCCGAGCCTACAACGACATGTCAGGCGAACACCTTCTGATCACCTGCTGAATGTTTTTTGTCATCAAAAGCCTTGACAACGCGTTTTTCGAGGCGTATATATAGGTATATGAGCAAAGGCGTTCATATCCGTACGGTATTCCGCGCGGAAATGAACGCCCTTGTTTTGTTTTTCTGAAAGGAAGCAGACATATGAACTTAGAAGGACAGGTGCGCATACCCTCCGGATGCGCCATAGCAGCAGTCATTTCAAAAGACGGAAAGAAAATGTCCGGAGAGCTGATAACCAATGCCATGAAGCCCATGCACGAGCGGAGCAACGGCCTGGGCGGTGGTTTCGCAGGCTACGGGATATACCCCGAATACAGAGATTTCTACGCTCTGCATCTGTTTTTTGACGACCGGACCATGCGCAAAAACTGCGAAGCCTTCCTTAAGGAATACTTCGAGGTGGTCCACGCGGAGCGCATCCCCACAAGGAAGATCCCCGAGATAACCGACGAGCCCATAATCTACCGCTACTTCGTGGACCCCTTAAAATCCATGCTCAGAGAGCTTCAGCTTGACGAAAACGAGCTCGTGGCCCGTACGGTCATGAAGATCAACGCCGAGATGGACGGAGCCTACGTGTTCTCGAGCGGAAAGAACATGGGCACCTTCAAGGCTGTGGGCTTCCCGGAAGACGTAGGCAGGTTCTACATGCTCGAGGACTACGAGGGCTACTCCTGGACCGCCCACGGAAGGTATCCGACCAACACCCCAGGCTGGTGGGGCGGCGCGCACCCCTTCACCCTGCTGGATCGGTCTATAGTCCACAACGGAGAGATCTCCTCCTACGACGCCAACCGGCGGTTTATCGAAATGTTCGGATATAAATGTACGCTGCAGACCGACACCGAGGTCATCACCTACATCATGGACTATCTGGTGCGCGTGCAGGGGCTGACGCTGGAAGAGGCGGCGAGCGTGATTGCCGCGCCGTTCTGGACCACGATAGACGGAGAAACGG
>CAMYWZ010000180.1 GCA_947302945.1 uncultured Bacillota bacterium | reverse complement strand
GTTTGCGCCCTGCATCTGCGCGGCTTTGACGTAGTCGCTGTTTTTGACTCTTAAGGTCATGGCCCTTGTCATTCGGACGTACGTGGGAACGGTTCCTATAGCAAGTATTACAGCCAGAGAGCTCATGGAGTGGCCGAACACCGCTACCAGGGCCAGCGAGAGCATCAGGTTGGGGATGGAGTTCAGGGTCTCCATGACCCTCATGATGACCATGTCCGCTACGCCGCTGAAGTAAGCGGCGCACATGCCCAAAGCAATGCCTATGACAGCCGCCAGCAATACTGCGAATACACCTATGATCAGTGATATGCGGGCTCCGTACAGAAGCCTGGTGAATATGTCTCTTCCGAAGTTGTCGGTGCCGAGAAGGTGGGCTGCGCTGGGGAGCGCGAGCTGGCAGTCGGCATCCATGGCGTCAGGCTCGTAGGGCGTGAGCACAGGAGCGAATATCGCTGCCAGGAGTATGATGACGAACCCTATCGCACCTACTATAACGATCCTGCGGGAGAACATGGCTTTGATGAAGCGCTTTCTTGCAGCCTTCTTCATCTTTTTCTTTTCTGCTTGCCTTATCTGGTCAAGCTCCTTTTTTGTCTTAGTTTCCATAGCTTAACCTCAATCTGCAGAATCATCCAGACTTATCCTCGGGTCGACCAGGACATACAAAACGTCTGTTAAGATGTAGGCCGTACACGCGACCAGGGTGGATATGAATACTATCGCCTGGATGCACGGAATGTCCTTCATGTTTATGGAGGTCATGGCCAAAAGGCCCATGCCCGGGATGGAGAATACGTTCTCTACTATCATGGATCAGGAGAGCATACGGGCTATCCTGGAACCGAGTATGGTTACGATGGGGATGAGTCCGTTGCGTATCATGTGCTTGAAGTTGACCTTGCCTCTGGAAAGTCCCTTTGACCTTGCAGTCCTGATGTAGTCCTGCCTGATGACTTCCAGCATGGCGGACCTGGTCTGCCTGGTGAAGCCCGCGATACCGCCGAGGGATACGCAGAGGACCGGCATTATTATCGTCTTGATGTGTCTTGCCCATCCCACCCTGGCAGGCCAGCCGAAGCCTATCGAAGGCAGCCAGTTATGCCTGAACGAGAAGAAGAGCATAAGCATGATGCCTATCCAGAACTGGGGAAGGCAGTTGCATATGTTCGCGATCAGGGTGATGATGGTATCAGATGGTTTCTTTCGCCGTATGGCCGAAATACTCCCGAAGATGACTCCAAGCGGGACGCTTATGAGCATTGAAAGGAACGAAAGATACAGTGTGGTAGGGATCTTCTCCTTGAGCATGGTCCATACCGGTCTTCTGTAGATGTATGAGTACCCAAGATCGCCATGCAGCAGGTTCTTGAGCCAGATGACGTATCTGGTGGCGGTACTCTTGTCCAGATTGAGGTCGTGGTAGATCTTGTCGTACTCTTCTTCCGTAAGGTCGTCAGTACCGGCTACATTGATTACGATGTCTCCGGGGACCATATCGACAAGGAAGAAAGTAAGGAGCGTTACGATGAACACCACTATGACCATCTGGCCAACACGTTTCAACAAATACTTTCCCATTACAACTCTCCTTGACGGCGCACTATCCGCCGCTTTTATGCTTTAATTATAGAATCTGCAAGGCGAGGCAAAAAGCATATAAAACGGAACATTAGTGAATATTTCTTCACGGATTTGTCGCAAATACACAAAACCTACACGAAAATAGGGAGAAAAAGCACAAAAACGCAAAACGCGGTGCTGTAAATTTTACGCGGCAGACACACGCTGACTTCAAGCATTTGATTGCACACGTTATACGAGACTGCTATAATAACTGTATTATGAACACGAAATACATCATCCGTCACGAGACAAAAGAAGATCAAAGAGCAGTCGAGGAACTGATAAGGGAGTCGTTCTGGAACGTTTACCGTCCCGGCTGCAGCGAGCACTACGTTATCCACGTTTTGCGGGATGACCCTGCTTTCGTCCCGCAGCTGGACTTCGTCATGGAAAAGGACGGCGTCATCATAGGGCAGAACATGTTCATGAAGACCGTTATAGATGCCGACGACGGCCGCACCATAGACGTCCTTACCATGGGGCCCATCTGCATAACCCCGGAACTGAAGCGCAAAGGATACGGCAAAGTGCTGCTGGACTATTCGCTCGAAAAAGCCGCGGAAATGGGCTTCGGAGCAGTCCTGTTCGAAGGAAACATCCTGTTCTACGGCAAAAGCGGATTCACCTATGCAAGGGAACTGGGCATCCGCTACCACGACCTTCCCGAAGGCGCGGACGATTCGTTCTTCCTGTGCAGAGAACTGATCCCCGGGTATCTTGATGGCATCACCGGCGTTTATCAGACACCGCAGGGCTACTACGTCCCGGACGAAGAAGTCGAAGAATTCGACAGGAGCTTCCCTCCAAAAGAAAAACTGAAACTTCCCGGACAATTATTCTGACACATTTCCGATCTCTGCGTATAAAGTATCAGAATCAAACATCAGGGCGCATACAGCAGCCCAAAAGGAGGAACAACATGGCAGACATTGATAAGAATGGACCGAATGATCTTAAGGACGCGGCGCTGGAAGACGTAGCAGGAGGCTATACCATCCCTCACAACAGCTCAGACTTTTCTTCCACCCCGGGGCCCGGCAGATTCAGTTTTTTGACCTACCCTATCTTTGTCTACTCAAAATGCGGGATAACGGTCAAAGAAAACCGCGCTACCGGTAACTACACCTTTACTTATCAAGGCAAAAAGATCACCCGGGCGGAAGCTGACAAGATCGTTGCAGATTACGGGATATTCGGATAGTACCAGACACTTTGACAAGGAGGAACAACATGACAGACATTGAGAAGAATGAACCGAAAGCCCTTAAGGATTCTGCGCTTGAAGACGTTGCCGGCGGATTCGCGAACGAAGAACACCTTTACGATGCCAGAGAGTACAAGCGCTTCGGCATCACATTCGTTCATAATGCAAACTCACCTGACCAGTTTTTCTACAAAGGCGTGCCGATCACGGCGGAACAAGCTGATGAGATCGTCGGGCAATATGCCAAGCGGACACTCAAATAAAGGAGCATCAACATGACAGATATTGAAAAGAAAACCGCGGAAGAGCTCAATGACGAAGCTCTGGAAAAGGTTGCTGGCGGAGTCGTCCGCAAAGGAAGCACACATATCAGCGGCCTGAAATACACCATACATCAGTACAAGAAAGCCGACGTCATAGTACAGGGAGACGGCATAAAAGCGCCCTATACATTCCATTATCACGGCAAAAGCATCTCTCAGGAAGAAGCAAACAAAATAGTCGCGAATTACGGAAGGCCCGGCACTCTCCTCTGATACGCACGGAAAGCGGCTATGGCATTCGACTTTAAAAAAGAATACAAGGAGTTCTACCTTCCGAAGGATGTGCCTTCGATAGTTTCCGTTCCGCGTATGAACTATGTCGCGGTCCGCGGAATAGGCGATCCCAACACGGAAGGCGGCGAATACCAGCAGTCCATTGGCCTGCTCTACGGAATAGCCTTCACCAT
>CAMYWZ010000179.1 GCA_947302945.1 uncultured Bacillota bacterium | reverse complement strand
TCGCAAGGCGCAAGGCCATAGACTTCGTGTATTCGCAGGCCAAGCTCACGGAGCCCAAGAAGAAGGCGGAAAAGAAGCCCGCAGCCAAAAAGCCCGCGGCAAAGAAGACTTCAAAGAAGGCAGCAGCCGAAGAGGCGCCTGCAGCAGAGGCAAAAGAAGAATAGAGCTTCAGCTTTAGTCAGTATCAAGCGGGGCTGAAAGGCCCCGCTTTAATATCCATCACATTCAGGAGGTCCAAATGAGCAGCCTTGTACCCATTGTAGTAGAACAGAGCTCCAGAGGAGAGCGCTCCTACGATATATACTCCAGATTGCTTAAGGACAGGATCATATTCCTGGACGGGCAGATCACGGACGAGACGGCAAGCCTTGTCGTTGCCCAGCTCCTTTTCCTGGAGTCCGAAGACCCCGACAAGGACATCAACCTTTACATCAACAGCCCCGGAGGGCTCATCACCGCCGGAATGGCCATCTATGACACGATGAACTACATCAGGCCAGACGTATGCACCATCTGTGTCGGCATGGCGGCTTCCATGGGCGCCTTCCTGCTGTCATCCGGCGCCAAAGGAAAGCGCTACGTGCTTCCCAATGCGGAAGTCCTCATCCACCAGCCGCTCGGCGGCACTTCCGGACAGGCTTCCGACATAAAGATCGCGGCCGATCACATCATAAAGATACGCGAAAGGCTCAACCGCATCCTTGCCGCAAACACCGGCCAGCCCTACGAGAAGATAGCCCTCGATACCGACAGGGACAACTATATGGACGCGAAAGAGGCGCTTGAGTACGGTCTTGTGGACAAGATCGTAGAGAAGAGATAAACGATGCCAAACAAATACGACAGATCAAAAGAATTAACGTGCGCGTTCTGCGGAAAGCCGCAAAGCCTTGTCAAAAGGCTCATAGCCGGTCCGGACGTCTATATCTGCGACCAGTGCGTCGGCCTTTGCCACAAGATACTCGAAGACGAAGCGAAAGCCATGGCCATGGCTTCCGGAGCCGCTGCCGATCCCGCCGGCAGGCTTCCAAAGCCTAAGGAGATAGCCGAAAAGCTCTCCGAGTACGTCATCGGTCAGGACAAGGCAAAGAAGGCCCTCGCAGTCGCGGTATACAACCACTACAAGAGGATCAACACTCTGGGCACAGCGGAAGCAGCCGACGTGGAGCTCCAGAAGTCCAACATCATCATGATAGGGCCGACCGGTTCCGGCAAGACTCTGCTTGCTCAGACTCTCGCCAAGATACTGGACGTTCCTTTCGCGATCGCGGACGCCACCGCTCTTACCGAAGCAGGCTACGTGGGCGAAGACGTGGAGAACATACTCCTCAAGATCATCACCGCAGCCGATTACGACCTCGAGAAAGCCCAGCGCGGCATAATCTACGTGGACGAGATCGACAAGCTCGCCAGGAAAGGGGACAACCCCTCGATCACCAGGGACGTCTCCGGTGAAGGCGTTCAGCAGGCCCTCCTCAAGATACTCGAAGGCACAGTCGCCAACGTTCCTCCCCAGGGAGGCCGCAAGCACCCGCAGCAGGAATTCATCCAGTTCGACACCACCAACGTGCTCTTCATCTGCGGAGGCATGTTCGACGGCCTGGACAAGATCATCCAGAGGCGCATAGGCGAAAAGACCATAGGCTTCAACTCGGACATAGTCTCCAAAAGCGAGAAGGACCCGCACATACTCGAAAAGGTGCAGTCTGAAGACCTTCTCCGCTACGGGCTCATCCCCGAGTTCATTGGAAGGCTTCCCGTAGTCGCCACCCTCGAGGACCTTACCACAGACGCTCTGATCCGCATCATCACGGAGCCCAAGAATGCCATAGTAAGGCAGTATAAAAAGCTCTTCGAGATGGACGGCGTGGAGCTTACTGTCACCGAAGGCGCCATCAGGCGTGTCGCGGAAAAGGCCATAGAGAAGAAGACCGGGGCCAGAGGCCTCCGCTCGATACTCGAGACCGTAATGACGGATACCATGTACGAAGTTCCGTCAAGAGAAGACATAAAGAAAGTAATAATCACTGAAGAAGCTATAGACGGCGGAGAGGCGATATGGCAGAAGTAATGCCGCTCATCCCCTTAAGGGGACTTACGGTTTTTCCGAATATGGTGCTGCACTTCGACATCGGACGCGAAAAGTCCATTGTCGCGCTTGAGCGCGCCATGATGCTCAACCAGATAGTGTTCCTCGCCACACAGAAGAACGTGGACATAGAGCTGCCCACGTTCAAGGAGATATACAGTGTCGGCACGGTCGCCAAGGTCAAGCAGATGCTCAAGCTCCCCGACGGCAACATCAGGGTGCTCGTGGACGGGCAGTACAGAGGAAAAAGCGTGGCTCTCACTTCGGACACGCCTTATTTCCTCGTGTCCGTGGAAGCTCTCCCGGATCCCGAAACCGAGATCAGCGCGGACGTGCTGGCACTCATGCGCACAGCCGTAGCCCAGTTCTTCGAGTATGCTTCCCTCAACGCCAAGCTCTCGTCCGAGAACAAGGCCGGATTCGAGGAGATAGAGCAGCCCGGAAGGCTCGCGGACATCCTCGCTTCAAGCATGAATCTCAAATCCCAGGACGCGCAGAAGGTCCTTGCCACCATAGACCCCGTAAAGCGTCTGTCCAAGGTCGTAAAGCTCCTCACAAGGGAGACAGAGATCCTCAAAATAGAAAACAAGATAAGCAATAAAGTCAAGACCCAGCTGAACAAGTCCCAGAGGGAGTATTACCTCAGGGAGCAGATGCGCGCCATACAGGAAGAGCTCGGAGACGGCGAAGACAGCGGCTCCGAAGCCGAAGAGTGGAGAAAGCGCCTCAAAAAGCTCAAGCTCAGCCCCGCGGTCAATAAAAAAGTAGAAAAAGAGATAGACCAGTTCTCAAAGATGTCTGCAAGCACACCCGAAGCAAGCGTCATCAGAGGCTACGTCGAGACCATACTGGACCTCCCCTGGAATCAGGAAGAAAAGACCGAACTGGATATAAACCGCGCCGAGCAGATCCTCAACGAGGATCACTACGGCATGGAAAAAGTCAAGGACCGCATACTCGAGTACCTTGCCGTGCAGAACCTCTCAAAGGACAACAAGGCCCCCATACTCTGCCTTGTAGGTCCTCCGGGCGTAGGAAAGACATCCATAGCCCGCTCCGTCGCAAGGGCCACAGGCCGCAAGTTCGTCCACATGTCGCTCGGCGGCGTCAGGGATGAGGCCGAGATACGCGGCCACAGGCGCACCTATATAGGCGCCATACCCGGCCGCATCATGACTCTCATAAAGGAATGCGGCAGCAGGAACCCCGTCTTCCTCTTCGACGAAGTGGATAAGATAGGCGCGGACTTCAGAGGAGACCCCGCGTCAACCCTCCTTGAAGTGCTGGATCCCGAACAGAACAAGGAGTTCGTAGATCACTACCTCGAAGTCCCGTTCGACCTCTCCAGGGTTCTCTTCATCACGACGGCAAACGGCACGGATACCATACCCAGGCCGCTTCTCGACAGGATGGAAGTGCTGGAACTTTCCGGCTACACCCTGGAAGAGAAGTACAACATCGCGAAGAAGTACCTTGTTC
>CAMYWZ010000178.1 GCA_947302945.1 uncultured Bacillota bacterium | reverse complement strand
CGAGGAGCAGGAGCCTGTACTGACGGGCGAGATGTGTCCGCAGTGCGGAAAGCCTCTTGCCTTAAGGCACGGCAGGTTCGGGGACTTCATGGCCTGCTCGGGCTTTCCCGGATGCACGTATACAAGATCAATAATTACGTCAACAGGGGTAAAATGCCCGAAGTGCGGAGGCGATATCGTCATCAAGCACAGCCGCAAGGGCAAGTCGTTCTACGGATGCTCCGGCTATCCAAAGTGCGACCAGGTCTACTGGTACAAGCCTGTGCAGAAGCAGTGCCCCAAGTGCCACAGCCTGCTCGTAGAGCGCGGAAGATCTCTGGTCTGCTCCAACCAGGACTGCGACTACAGAGAGAAGGGCCGATCCTAGAAAATACACATAAATCACATAATTCCCCTGTTGACAAGCCGCCGGCAGGGGATTATATTTATAATAGCGTTTAGCACTCATTAAGTTTGAGTGCTAACAAGCAGATGAAAGCGCGCATATAACTATCAGAGAGGTAATTGAAATATGGTACAGTTCAGGGCAACAACTATTTGTCTTGTCAGGAGGAATGAAAACGACATAGCCATAGCCGGAGACGGCCAGGTCACCATGGGCGAGCATTCCATAATGAAGAACAACGCTAAAAAGATCAGAAAGCTTTATAAGGATCAGGTCCTGTGCGGATTCGCCGGGACCGTGGCGGATGCTTACTCCCTCATGGAAAAGTTCGAAAAGAAGATGGACGAGCACCAGGGCAACCTCAAGAGGGCAGCGGTGGCGCTTGCCCAGATGTGGAGGATGGACCAAGCTTCCAGGAATCTGGACGCGATGATGCTCGTTGCAGATAAGGAAAACATGCTCGTCATCTCCGGCACCGGCGAGGTCATAGAGCCGGATGCTCAGTACGTAGCCATAGGTTCAGGCGGAAATTACGCCTATGCCGCGGCTCACGCGCTTTACGACCACACGGATATGACAGCCGCGCAGATAGCGGAAGAAGCCCTAAAGATCGCTTCCGACATCTGCGTTTACACCAACAGCCACATTTCTGTAGAGGTATTAGGGGAGGCAAACAATGGCTGAAGAACTCGCTCTCAATGCGCCCGCAAAGATCCAGGGCATGACGCCTAAGGAAATAGTCGCGGAGCTGGACAAATACATAATAGGTCAGGACAGCGCCAAGCGCTCTGTTGCCGTAGCTTTAAGGAACCGCTACAGGAGGAACCAGCTTCCCGATAAGATGAGGGAAGAGATACACCCCAAGAACATACTCATGATGGGTCCCACCGGTGTCGGAAAGACCGAGATCGCAAGGCGTCTCGCCAAGCTCATGGACGCGCCCTTCATCAAAGTGGAAGCCACGAAGTTTACCGAAGTCGGCTACGTCGGAAGGGACGTCGAGTCCATAATCAGGGACCTTATGGAAGCCTCCATGAGGGTCACAAAGCAGAAGCACATGAACGAGAAGCGCGCTGTCGCCGAGGAGATAGCAAACGAGAAGATCATCGAGGCGATAATCCCCGGCAACAAGAAGAGCAGCGCTCCTTCGGGCAGCAACCCCTTCCAGTTCATCATGGGGGGCGGACGCGCCACCTACAACAAGACCACCGAAAAGATAGAGGAAAAGCCGGAAGACAGCCAGACCTCGCTCGCGCGCGAGCAGGTCCGCCAGCAGCTTAAGGACGGCCTTCTCGAGGAGCAGTACGTGGAGATAGACGTCGAAGAGCAGCCCAAGGAGAACAATCTGGACGTCTCCCAGGGCGGCACCATACAGCTCGGCAGCATCTTCGGCGACATGCCCAAGCGCTACAAGAAAAAGAAGATGAAGGTCAAGGACGCCCGCCGCATACTCACCGAGCAGGAAGCCGCAAACCTCATCGATATGGACCAGGTCACCTCCGAAGCCATTGAAAACTGCGAGCAGAACGGCATAGTCTTCATAGACGAGATAGACAAGATAGCCTCGAGCTCAGGCATCAAAGCCGGAATAGACGTTTCCCGCGAAGGCGTCCAGAGGGACATCCTGCCCATAGTAGAAGGCAGCGTGGTAAACACCAAGTACGGCCCGGTAAAGACGGACCACGTGCTGTTCATCGGAGCCGGCGCTTTCCACGTCTCCAAGCCCACGGACCTCATACCGGAGCTTCAGGGGCGTTTCCCGATCAGGGTGGAGCTGGAGCCCCTCACCAAGCACGATTTCTACCGCATACTCACAGAGCCGGACAACGCTCTTCTCAAGCAGCACAAGGCCCTGTTCGGCACCGAAGGCGTAAACCTCACCTTCACGGACGACGCGGTTGAGGAGATCGCCTCGATGGCCTTCATGATGAACGAGCACACCGAGAACATAGGCGCAAGAAGGCTTCACACCATAATGGAAAAGCTCCTGGAGGACATCTCGTACCAGCTTCCCGACGTTGAGGACAAGAACATAGTCATCGACCCGAAGTTCGTTCAGGATAAGTTCAGCGAGACCATAAAGCAGGACGACGTAGACAGATTCATCCTTTAATGATAATCGACGAAACAGGCATAGTTAAACAGCGCGAAAGCGCAAGCGCCATCCTCGTCGGCGCATCTGCCGGCGAGGATATTTCCTATTCGATGGAGGAGCTTTCGGGGCTTGCAAAAGCTGCCGGAATAGAGGTCCTCGGGGAGATGGTCCAGTATCTGGACCGCTTCAATTCCGCCACGCTGATAGGAAAGGGCAAGCTCGAAGAGCTTAAGGAAATGTGCGGCAATATGGAGGCGGGCCTCGTCATCTTCAACGACGAGCTTTCCGGCATGCAGCTGCGCAACATAGAAGATGCGGTAGGCGTCAAGGTCATAGACCGCACCATACTTATACTGGACATCTTTGCCGACAGGGCGGTCTCAAGGGAGGGCAAGCTGCAGGTGGAGCTGGCTCAGCTTCAGTACAGGATGCCCAGGCTCCTGGGCTTCGGCAAATCGCTTTCAAGGCTCGGAGGCGGCATAGGCACCAGAGGCCCGGGCGAAAAGAAGCTCGAGACCGACAGGCGCCACATCAAAAGCCGCATGGACGAGATAAAAAAGGAGCTCGCGGAGATCAAAGCAGGGCGCAGCGTGCAGCGCTCAAAGCGCATGAAGAGCGGCATCCCCGTAGTGGCTCTTGCAGGCTACACGAACTCAGGCAAGTCGTCCCTTATGAACAGGCTTCTTTCCATGGAGGACAGGGAGGAGAAGCAGGTCTTCGAAGAGGACATGCTCTTCGCCACGCTGGATACGGCGCAGAGGCTCATCACCCTCGATGACAACAAGAGCTTCATACTCATAGACACCGTCGGCTTTGTCAGCAGGCTTCCGCACACGCTGGTGGACGCCTTCAAGGCAACGCTGGAGGAAGTCACCATGGCGGACCTTATAGTGCACGTCGTGGACGCGTCCTTCCCGGAGAAGGACTTCCACATCGAAGTAACGAAGAGCGTTCTGAAAGAACTCGGTGCCGCGGACAGGGAAAGCATCACCGCGTTCAACAAGATGGATCTGGTGCCCGGCTTTGAGGCTCTGGAGTACGGTCAGGACGCCGTGTGCATCTCGTGCAAAACGGGGCAGGGCATAGACA
>CAMYWZ010000177.1 GCA_947302945.1 uncultured Bacillota bacterium | reverse complement strand
TACGAAGGCATGGACCGCTACGAGTGCCGCAAGGCCTGGGTAGCGGATCTGGACGCCGCAGGCTACCTGGTCAAGACCGAAGACCTCATCATACCCACAGGCGAGTGCTACCGCTGCCACAACGCAGTAGAGCCCCGCATCTCCGAGCAGTGGTTCGTAAAGATGAAGCCGCTGGCGGAGCCTGCCATCGAGGCGGTCCGCAAAGCCGAGACTCAGTTCGTCCCCGAGCGCTTCGACAAGATCTACTACCACTGGATGGAGGACATCAAGGACTGGTGCATCAGCAGGCAGCTGTGGTGGGGCCACAGGATCCCCGCCTACTACTGCGAGGACTGCGGCGAGATGGTCGTCGCCAAGGACATGCCGGACACCTGCCCGAAGTGCGGAGGAAAGCGCTTCAAGCAGGACGAGGACGTTCTGGACACATGGTTCTCCTCGGCGCTCTGGCCGTTCTCCACGCTCGGCTGGCCCGAAAACACCGAAGATCTTAAGAAATTCTACCCGACCGACGTTCTCGTCACGGGTTACGACATCATATTCTTCTGGGTCGCCAGGATGATATTCTGCGGCATAGAAGACATGGGCAAGGCGCCCTTCAAATACGTGCTTATCCACGGCCTGGTCCGCGATTCCCAGGGCCGCAAGATGAGCAAGTCCCTCGGCAACGGCGTCGACCCGCTCGAGGTCATCGACCAGTACGGCGCGGACGCGCTCAGGTTCATGCTGCTTTCCGGCATCGCCCCGGGCTCCGACATCCGCTACTCACCGGAGAAGGTCGAGGCCGCAAGGAACTTCGCCAACAAGCTCTGGAACGCCTCCCGCTTCGTCATCATGAACCTTCAGGACGAAAACGGCGAATTCAGGCCCATGGCCTGCGAAAAGTGCGCCAAACTCAAGCCTGAGGATAAATGGATCAAGGCTCAGATAGAGTCCGCCGCGAAAGAGATCACCGCGAACATGGAGAGCTTCGAGTTCGCCCTGGCCGCGGCCAAGATCTGGGATCTGATCTGGGGCAGCTACTGCGACTGGTACATAGAACTGGTCAAGCCCAGACTTTCCGGAGAGGACGAGGCGGACAAAGAGACCGCAAGGTACGTGCTGACCTCGGCCTTAAGGGACCTCTTAAGGCTCCTGCACCCCTACATGCCCTTCATCACGGAAGAGATCTACAGCTTCCTGCCGAAGAGCGCGGAGGACCCCCAGTTCCTCATGAACGACAGCTGGCCGCTGCCTACCGGCGCGGACTATTCCGAGGACGTCAAACTGATGGAGGCCTCCATGGCAGTCATCAGGGCCATCAGAAACATCAGGGCGGAGACCGAGGCTGCGCCTTCAAAGAAGCTGCACGCCGTCATCATCGCCTCCGGCGCGGACGCGGAGCTTGCAAAGAAGGGCGCTTCCTACATCAAGGCGCTCGGCGGCCTCACGGAGCTTGCCGTTACTGACGACAGGACAGTCCTCCCCGAAGACACCAAGTCCGCAGCTGTCCCCGGTATGGAGATCTACGTCCCGATGGACGAGCTCGTGGACTACGCCAGGGAGAAGGAAAAGCTGGTCAAGGAAGCCGAAAAGCTCAGCGCGGAGATCGCAAGGGCTACCGCAAAGCTTGCCAACCAGGGCTTCGTTTCCAAGGCTCCGGCCAAGGTCATAGACGCGGAGAAGGAAAAGCTCGCGGGCTTTACCGACCTTCTCGAAAAAAACAGGACAAGGCTTGCCGCGATAGAGGCAAAGCTGGCAAAATAGGCGCCGGCCATACAGGAGACTGCGCTTGAGCACGATACTCTCGTACATAGTCAACAGGCTTTATATAATACCCGGCATACTGATAGGGCTTTCGGTGCACGAATTCGGGCACGCGAAGGCGGCCCAGCTGTGCGGAGACCACACTTCCGAAGCAATGGGCAGGGTATCCTTAGATCCGCGGGCTCACATCGACCCCGTGGGTCTTCTGATGCTCCTGATCGTCGGTTTCGGCTGGGGAAAGCCCGTCATCGTAGACCCCAGAAACTACCGCCATCCCAGGCGCGACAGCATAATCGTCGGGCTGGCAGGTGTTTTCAACAACCTGATAACCATTGGAAGTCGCATTCTGCGGAGTCAGCCAGCTTTCGGCAGCATAGTCATCACGCTGCTCCTTCAGATAGTGGTGATCAACCTGTCGCTGATGCTCTTCAATCTGCTGCCCGTTCCCCCGCTGGACGGCTTCGGCGTGATCTGCGGCATCTTCAACCTGTACGGCACGAAGTTCTACTGGTACGCCAGGCGCTACGGCATGGTGATACTGATACTCATGATGTATTTCGGACTTACGTCGAGGATACTTTCTCCCGCCCTGAATGCGGTGCTGAGCCTTGTGATAAGGCTCGCCAGCATAGGACTATGAACTGAGGATAATGGCTGAACAATGAGATTCATGACAGTTTTGTACATCTTCAACATAATCGCGGCGCTGGTGATCATCTTCGTCGAAAGAAAAAGGCCTTCGGCTACCATGGCGTGGGTGATGATACTCTTCATCCTGCCCGGCGTGGGGCTGGTGCTGTACATAATATCCAGCCAGCTTCTGGCCAGATACAAGCTCAGCAGCCTTTCGAGCGCCATGATCAATAAGGACAATCCCTTCCTGGTCGGTCAGAAGCGGCAGATGCGCGAAGGAACTTTCCGCTTCGTTAACGACGAGGCTGCAAAATGGGCTCCGCTGATACGCTTCAACCAGGAGTACGCGGGCGCCTATCTGACGCAGAACAACGAGATCAGGATGTTCACGGCAGGGCAGGCGTGTTTCGACTGCATGTTCGAGGATCTTAAGGCGGCAAAGCGCTCCATAGACATGGAGTTCTTCATCATGAAGCCGGACTACATAGGCCTTCAGATCCTGAAGATACTCGAGCAGAAGGCAAAAGAAGGCATCAAGGTCAGGCTGCTGCTGGACGCCATGGGCTGCCGGCAGATGAGAAGGCATCACTTCGACGCGCTGCGCAAAGCAGGCGGCAGCGTGGTGTTCTTCTTCCCCGCCAAGATCTTCAAGCTGGACCTTAAACTCAACTACCGCAACCACAGGAAGCTCCTCGTGATAGACAACGAGACAGCCTACATAGGAGGCCTGAACGCCGCGAAAGAATACGTCGGGGACTCAAAGAAGTTCAGAGGCTGGCGCGACACTCACCTGCGCATAAAGGGCGGCAGCGTGTTCGATATCGATTTCAGGTTCATAATGGACTGGAACTTCGCTAACGGCCAGGAAGTGAACCTGGACAGTTCGGACTACCTTGTCAGCAGCGCGGACAACAAAGCCGTGCAGATCATATCCAGCGGCCCGGAGAGCGAAGAGACCGAGATAAAATTCGCCTACCTGAAGATGATAAACTCGGCGAAGCGCTACGTTTACGTGCAGAGCCCCTACATGGTCCCGGACGACAGCATCTTCGAGGCCTTAAAGACCGCGGCCCTTACCGGCGTGGACGTGCGCATCATGATACCCAACAGGCCGGACCACATCTTCGTCTACTGGGTCACGTACCAGAACGTGGGCAAGCTTGCGAAGTACGGAGCCAAGATCTACATCTACGACAAGGGCTTCCC
>CAMYWZ010000176.1 GCA_947302945.1 uncultured Bacillota bacterium | reverse complement strand
TGACGGAATAGATCTTGCCGCCGACCGCCGCGCCCTGTTCCACGCCTTCTTCTTCGAAGAAAGGCGCGATCTTCTTTGCGTCTATCGCCGCCTTAAGAAGGTCCTTGTCCGCGAATGCCTCGTCGAAGGCAGGGTTGGACCATACAAGTTCGCCGGCTTTGGTGACCGCGCAGAGCATGAGCGGAGAGCCGTAGCTGAAGGCGTCCATAAAATCTTCGCGCTCTTTGAGCACGTTCTTTTCAAACTTTTCTATGCTTCTTTCGACATAGTTCTGGGTATACTTCATGTGGAAGAGGTAGACCACGGCGCTGATGGCGATGGCGCCTATCCCAAGGTAGAGGTTATACCACATTATGACCAGGCTCAGCACCAGCATGACCGCCACGCCTATGAGCATGAAAGGCTGTGACACTTCTTTTGCGAGCTTTTTGTTCATGATGACTCCCTTTCCTATGCAGTCGGATAGTATGACACATTATTATAACATATCAAAGAGGCTCACGCACTCTTTTTTATGCGCAGGTTTCGTGATATAATAGAAGCGTTATGAGGATCAGGAGAGAGAACGACATATTCGACGCGGAGGAGATCAGACTGATCTCCGCGGCCTCCGACGCGCTTTCGCACCCGCTGCGCGTGGAGCTCTTCCGCTACATCTATACCGAGAACATCGCCCGCAGGCAGGTCTGCAACAAGGACCTCGTGCAGGAGTTCGAATACTCTCAGTCCACGATCTCCCAGCACATGAGAAAACTCCTCGTTTCGGGCCTTGTCGAATCCCGGAAGAAGGAGTCCTGCACCTTTTACTATGTGAACCTCGGCACCCTCGGCCGCTACCTCAACTCCGTCAAAAAGCTCAACTCTGTATAGCCTTCCCCTTCAGGGGAAGGTGGCGCGCAGCGCCGGATGAGGCTTCATTTGTGATACGTCTCGCCGGCGTTTATTTTGAATGCTCTGTAGATCTGCTCTAAAAGCACCACTCTCATGAGCTGGTGCGGGAAAGTCATGGCGGAAAACGAAAGCGCCATGTCGCAGGTTTTTATCAGCTCGTCGGTAAGACCCAAAGACCCGCCTATCACGAAGACTATGCGGCTTTTGCCGCCTGTGGCAAGCTGAGCCATCTTTTCGGCAAGGCCCTCGGAACTCAGCGCCTTGCCTTTTACTGCAAGCGCCACCGTGAAGCTGGCCGGCCCCGGGGAAAGCTTTGCCGCTATCGCCTGGCTCTCAGCGATTACCACGGCTGCCTCGTCCGCCGCGCTGCTTCCGCTAAGGCGCGCCTCCGGCAGTTCCGTGATCTTCACAGTGCAAAAGCGGCTGAGCCTTTTTATGTACTCAGCCGCCGCATCATTCCAGTATTTTTCTTTGAGTTTTCCTACACAGATTATCTCTATAGTCATTTGTCTGCGTGTATCCGCGTCGTCCGGCTTTAATTTGAGAGGACCACGCTGGTCTCGTAGGTCTGGCCGTCACGGATATAGGTGACGCTTACAGTGTCTCCGACCTTGTAAGCTACGAGTATGGAGTTGATCTTGTTCATGGTGCCGACTTCGGTGCCTTCGACCGTGGTGATGATATCGCCCTTCTTAAGGCCTGCAGCCTCCGCGCCGCCTCCTGCGGAAACGGTGGAGATGTAGATGCCCCTGGCTGTCCCGTAGCGCGACTTGAAGGTTTCCGTGTCATAGCCGCTGGCTTCCTCGAGGCCTATGCCTGTGATGCCCAGATAAGCCCTTTCGAACACGCCGGTCCGCTTGATCTGCTCGACAATGGGCTTGGCGATGTTGATGGGGATGGCAAAGCCCATGGACTCGCCGTCCGCGGCTTTAGCGGAGCTGATGCCTATGACCTGCCCTTTGTTGTTGACGACAGGGCCGCCGGAGTTGCCGGAGTTTATAGCCGCATCTGTCTGGATCAGGCTCTCCATGGTGGTGGAAGACGTACCGTCGCTGGTGACTTCTATGGTCCTGTCAAGGCCGGAGATGACGCCCTGGCTCATCGAGAACTTGAACTGAAGCCCCAGGGGGTTGCCCAGAACCGCGGAATACGAACCTATCTTTAAGGCGTCGGAATCGCCGAGCTCTGCCGCGACAAGGCCGTCCGCATCGATTTTAACTATCGCAAGGTCCAAAGTGGCGTCGTTCCAGAGGACGGTACCCTCGAATTCCCTGCCATCGTACAGAAGGATGGTGACCTTTTTATAGTCCCCGTCGTTGATGACGTGGGAGTTGGTGAGGATGTAGCCTGCAGGATCCACGATGAAACCGGTGCCCTGAGCCTCGGCCTCTACAGCGCCGCCTCTGTCTCCGAAGCCGAAATACCAGTAGCTGCTGCTGTAGCTGGTCTCGTAAACGGTGTCTATGCCGACGACGGAGGGCAGTACCTTTTCAGCGATGGCTTCGCCAAGAGTGGAGATGTCCGGCGGGTTGATTATGATCTGCTGAGTAGTGGTGCCGGTCTGATCTGTGGTGTTGGTAACACCTGCGTTGATGGCCGTGTTGCCTGCCGGCTCCTGAGTCTGGACCGTGTTGGTGCCCTCAACAGCAGCAGTGCTCTTATAATAGCCGCCCGCGATAAGGCTTCCGCCGAATCCGCAGCCGAGCGCCAGCACAGCTACCAGTAAAAATGTTAAGAATTTCTTTCCGCCTTCCATTCTTTTGACCTCCGTCAGAGGGTGTACAGCGGGCTTCTTTCGGTCCTGGAAAGCACCGCTACGCGAAGCCTTCCACCAGCCGAAAATCCGCCGGCCACCAATATGTTGCTCATGGTCTGCAGCGCCATCTCGGGGAAGTTGTTTTCCTTTGAAAGGTGCGCCAGGAGCACGAGTCTGTTCTTTTCCTGCCTGCCGGACGCCTGCTCTTCCTGCAGGATCCGCAGTACCATTCTTGCAGCAGCTTCGTTCGACAGATGGCCCTCATCGCTTAGGATGCGCTGTTTTAAGAACCAGGGGTATCGCCCCATCCTAAGCACGCTTTCGTCGTGATTTGATTCCAGCACCAGAATGTCCGCGTCTTTTACTTGGCAGTAGCAGTCTTCCGTGACCGTGCCTGTGTCCGTGACGATGGCGATCTTCCTGCCGCCGGCCATAAATGTAAAGCCCGCTGGCTCCGCCGCATCGTGGCTTGTTGCAAACGAGGCGATCTGTATGTCTCCTACGGAGAAGCTTTCACCGGGAGAGAAGGGTACCTTTGACTCCAGCTCGTCCGAAAACTCTATTCCGCAGAAGGTGCCTTTGCTTGCGTAGACCGGGGCACAGCTTTTGCTGCTTACGATCCGAAGGCCCCTGATGTGGTCCGAATGCTCGTGCGTGATGAGCACTGCGCTTATGTCCGAGGCTTTCATGCCCAGAGCCGCGAGGCTGTTTTCCACTTGCCTGCCGCTGATACCGGCATCCACGAGCACTGCTGTCTGTTCAGTTTTCACCAGGAAACAGTTCCCGCTGCTCCCGCTTGCGAAGGAGCAAATCGCCAGTTCCATCTGCCTGCACCCTTATTATTCCTTCCCGATGTGAAGAATGTGTGACATAAAAATCAAAGCTTTGTATAGATTATCCCGATTTGAGATCGGAAGAGCGTCGTGTAGGGAAAGAGTGTTCGATATCGTGGTGT
>CAMYWZ010000175.1 GCA_947302945.1 uncultured Bacillota bacterium | reverse complement strand
TTTCAACATATACATCCGCCTCCTTTTTCGTTGCCTTTCTTTGATCAATTTGTGGTACAATCAGCTCGGGAGGTCTTACATACCATGAATGACAGAAGGGATATGCAGGGAAATGCCCGGGGAAAGACAGGAACAATAATATTCATAATGATATCAGCTGTTCTGATCATAGCTGGATTCTTTGTATCGCCTGCTGCTGGCGGACTGCTGACTGTGATACTGTTCTTCGTAACTAAGATATACAACAGGTCATCAAAAAAGCTCCGCAGACGCAGCATGACGTTCGGAGAGCTTTGGCTTGCAATTGCGCAGTCGTACTCGATCGTTTGCCCTGATGGCTCGATCGACAGCGTCGACGCGCGCCGCTTTTTCGACACAGCCAGATCCTATTACAGGAATATGAACGGCTGGTACCCCCAGGACAGTGACCCCGTCCCCGACTACATCTTCGACTACCTTGAAGCAAACTACAACGTAAGAGTGGGCCGGTATGCTAAACCGCAGTAGTCTTTTTGCGCCATCATATGCCGCAGCGGCCTGCCCCCGGATGATATCTCACATTCTCAATCAGTACTTTTCAGCATGAAATGTGATGCTGTGCGTGTTTTCATTTGCGACGACCCATACAAGCTTTGCGTGATTAAAGCTGCCGTTTCGGTATGGTTCGCTGTCGAGCACAAAGATCCGGTCATCTTCAGCCAAAGGTCTCAGTATGTATGACGGCAAGGCTGCAATGACCTGACGGTCGATTTTTGTGCCGAAGCAGGACGCATTCTCCTCAGCCTTTTCAATAAATGATCCAATTGTACTGCGTTCAGCCGTTAAACTCAGTTCCAAAAGCGTTCCGCCCAGATTGGTATAGGCTTTAAAGGCTGCATTCTTTGCGTCCGCAGGGATACTTTTCGGAAAGACTTCCACCACTCCAGGCAAACTATTTACCAAACGCAGGCACTTGCTGTAATCCTTTTCGTTTATTGTTTCATACTCCATTTTAAACATCCACGGAGTTCGGACAGCGCATACAGCTACCGCAATAACAATAACGGCTGCTGCTACAGCCATTATAAGCTTCGCAGTTCTTCTCTTTGCATGTTTTTGTTCACCTGCATTTATCATTACAGCTTCTCCAGTACACCATTTTATTCTATTCTAAACTCACGTTCTGAAACTGTCTCGCGCTCTGTTCCATGGACACTATTCCGGAATACGACCCTAACCAATGCTTTACTACTCATCAAAAGTGATCAGCACGGTAACACCCTTTCCGGTCAGATAGACGGTTTCAAACCAGATCTCATAGTTTGTGGTTTTATCTATTCTGCCAAACATGACCCGCCAGACATCATTATCTTTATCATAGCTTACACCGTAAACGTCCTCGTTTTCTTCCAATTCCAGTTTTGCGCGGTCATGAACACTGAATATATTATACGCCTCGATCTCAACCTCATCAAGTATTTACAAAACCTGTTGTCTTAAAACGCGGAGAACTGGGATCAACGCTGTTCATCACTTCTTTATATGAGAACTCTCCGTACCACGTCCGGGACTTCGATCTCAGCGGCATGAGCGGGATCCCGCATGCATTCAATATCAGGGCGACGATAGCGGCAGCTACCACCACATTGAATATCCCCGTTGCGACCGCGGTCTTCTTATACCGCTTCCCTTCAGTTCCCTTCCGGGACATGATCAGCAAAGCAATGGCCCCAGCAGCTGCAAGATAGCATATTATTCCTGTAAGGACATACGGAATGATAATATGCTGGCTGTAATAAAGAATACAGGTTCCGGTCGCGATACCTGCTATCACGCTGATTATAAGTAGTGAGGTTTTGAGCTTGTGTTTATCCATTCAGACTGGTTTTTTGCTAAACATACAGGAAACTTGCACTTATCTTACGGATGATTTGGACTGGCAGCAAATCATGACATTCTGTCCATACATTCTTTTAGGATCTGTTCGGTGTCGGCGCCGTAAAGATCAAGGCCAAAGGCCTGTATCAGCCTTACATCGGGGATGCCGTAATAACCCTGCGCAAGAGCTTTCACGTAGCCGAATCCAAACTCTTCCGGGACATAATTTCCTCCTGCTGTTGTTATATAGACGAGCTCTTTAGCCTTGCAAAGCCCCTGCGGGATGCCTTCCGGCGTATAAAAGAAGGTAATGCCGACCACGTTTATGTGTTCGAAATACTGCTTCAGCATGGCCGGAAACGAAAGATCCCAGTACGGCGCGGCAATGACTATGCGCTCGGCAGCCGCGAACCTGACGGCAAGAGAAAACATGGGATCAGAAAACTTCCCCTCTGCTGCCAGCTGATCCCGGCGGGCCAGATAGTTCTCGTCAGTTAACGGAAAAACGATATCTTCAAGCCGGACTTCCTCAAACGGCTCGCTCTGCAGGGAAAGAAAGTGCTCCGCAAGACGCAGCGGTCTGGAATCTTTTCTTACACATGCGTTTACGAACAGGATCATTTCTGTTCCTCCCATTTTTCTGAAGTATTCATGCCTATCAGGTTTTCCAATGTATCAAACAACGCCTGCGGGTCCACAGGCTTTGAAAGGTGTGCGTTAAGACCGGCCTGCATGCTTTGCTGGACATCTTCATCAAAGGCGTTTGCCGTAAGGGCGATTATCGGAATTCTCTTTGCATCCTCCCGGGACAGGCTCCTGATGGCTCTGGTCGCCTCAAGACCGTCCATCTCCGGCATGCGCATGTCCATCAGGACCGCATCATAGTATCCGGGCGCATGGCTTTCAAACATGCCTACAGCCATTCTGCCGTTTTCAGCCAGATCCGCTTGTATTTCACGCATCGACACGACCATCTTTATGATCTCCGCGTTTACCTCGATATCCTCAGCGATAAGCACCCTGCGGCCCTTAAGGTCCGCAGCCTTATTCTCAGACAGGGGCTCATGCTGTTTGTCCGCAGCTGCTTCACTGCTTTGGACCGGCCTACTGTCGGATTCCCCGAGCGTGACTGTTACGGTAAATGTGGTGCCCTTCCCTTTTTCGCTCGCGACTTCTATGTGTCCGTTCATGAGCTCGACTATGCTTTTGGTGATAGGCATGCCAAGGCCTGTTGAACCGTACATGCCGGCGTCCGAGGATCCCTCCTGGCTGAAGGCATCGAATATGTGCGGCAGGAACTCTTTGCTCATCCCTATCCCGGTATCGCTGACGGTGAATTTCAGCACAGCTTTTCCGCCGAAACGCGCTGCGTTCTCGACGGTAAAGCGTATCGTTCCGCCTTCCGGCGTGAATTTGACAGCGTTGCCGAGGATATTGATCAGCACCTGCTTGAGCTTCAGCACGTCTCCAATATAGCGATCATCCACCTGTCCGTTCACGCAGAAATCGTAAACAAGCCCTTTGTCGTGGCACTGACCTCCGATGATGGTATTGACCTGCTCGAGCGCCTCGGCAAAGGAGAACTCTTCCTGTCTGACAGTCATCCTGCCCGATTCTATGCGGCTCATGTCCAGAATATCGTTGATGATCTCAAGCAGATGCTGCGCGGAATCCCCTATCTTGCTCAGGTATCCTTTTACCTGATCGCTGGCCGTCGGATCGTTCATGGCTATGTTGTTAAGACCTATGATAGCATTCATA
>CAMYWZ010000174.1 GCA_947302945.1 uncultured Bacillota bacterium | reverse complement strand
AGGTAATGGGAAACGACGCAGCAATAGGCTTTGCCGCAAGCCAAGGCAATTTCGAACTCAACGTGTTCATGCCCGTCATTACTTACGACTACCTTCAGTCGGTAAGGCTCCTTGCGGACGTGATGAAGTCCTTTGAAGAGCACTGCGTGCGCGGCATCAAAGCAAACAGGAAGAAGTGCCGGGAGAACCTGGACCGCTCCCTGATGCTGGTCACCGCGCTGAACCCTTACATAGGTTATGAGAACGCTGCGAAAACAGCGAAATTCGCATATGAAAAAAACATCTCGCTGAAGGAGGCCTGCGTAAAGCTCGGGCTGCTCAGCGCTGAAAGATTTGACGGAGTGTTCCATCCTGAAGAGATGGCACGGAAAGGAAAGAAATGAACGAGACAGCAAGAAAGTCCCTCGAACTCCACAGACAGCTCAAGGGCAAGATCGAAGTCGTATCCCGCGCAAAAGTTAATTCAAAGGAGTCGCTCTCGCTGGCCTATACGCCGGGAGTAGCGCAGCCCTGCCTTGAGATCCAGAAAGACCTGTCGCTGAGCTTCGAGCTCACCAGACGCTGGAACACCGTAGCGGTCGTTACGGACGGCACCGCGGTACTCGGCCTCGGAGACATAGGCCCCGAAGCCGGAATGCCCGTAATGGAGGGCAAATGCGTGCTCTTCAAGGAGTTCGGCGGCGTGGACGCCATCCCTCTCTGCATCAAGAGCAAGGACGTTGACGACATAGTCAATACCGTAGCCCTGCTCGAAGGAAGCTTCGGCGGCGTCAACCTCGAGGACATCTCCGCCCCAAGGTGCTTTGAGATAGAGCAGAAGCTCAAAGAGCGCTGCAGCATCCCCATCTTCCACGACGACCAGCACGGCACAGCCGTCATCTCCCTCGCCGGCCTTACCAACGCCCTTAAAGTCGTAGGCAAGAAACTCGAGGACATTACCATAGTCATGAGCGGCGCCGGAGCCGCAGCCATAGCCATCTGCAGGCTGCTCCTTTCCGCCGGCGTCAAGGACATCATACTCTGCGACCGCAAAGGCGCCATCTACGAAGGCCGCCAGGAGGGCATGAACCCCGTCAAGGAGCAGATGTCGAAGATCACCAACAAGCAGAAGAAGGCCGGCCGCATCGCGGACGTCATCAAGGGAGCAGACGCGTTCATTGGCGTATCGGCGCCCGGTATGCTTACCCAGGACATGATAAAGACCATGGCCAAAGACCCCATAGTCTTCGCCTGCGCAAACCCCGATCCCGAGATCTGGCCGGACGAAGCAAAAGCTGCCGGAGCCGCGGTCGTGGCAACAGGTAGGTCCGATTATCCCAACCAGATCAACAACGTTCTGGCTTTCCCCGGCATCTTCAGGGGCGCTCTCGACGTAAGGGCAAAGCAGATCTCCGAAGGCATGAAGATAGCCGCAGCCCACGCCCTTGCAGGCCTTATCTCCGACGAGGAGCTCTCCGCTGAATACATCATCCCGGCCCCGTTCGACCCGAGGGTAAAGGATGCTGTAGCTTCCGCTGTCGCAAAAGCAGCCAGAGAAGAAGGCCTCGCGCAGATATAGCCGCGCAGGCAGTGTATGTACATTACAAAAAAACTTCTTGATTTATTCAAAAAGTGTGATAATATACCAATGTACGTTATTTCAAGAGTGAGGCAGGTCCTCACTCTTATTGTTTGGGACCGCCATGGCTAAGAAAAAGATCACAGAACTTATAGCGGAATGGATGGAGCCATTCGGCAGGGATAACGGTTACGAGCTCTCAAGAACGGAGTTCGTAAAGGAAGCAGGCACCTGGTACCTTCGGGTATACGCAGACCGCCTCGGGGAAAACGGAGACTACGGCTGAATGACCTCTGACGACTGCGAAAAGATCAGCCGCTACCTTTCCGATAAGCTGGACGAAGCCGATCCCATACAGCAGAATTACGTGCTGGAAGTAAGCAGCCCCGGCCTGGACAGGCCCCTCATAAGCGAAAAGGATTTCAGGCGCTTCATGGGAAGCCTCATAGACGTTAAGCTCTACGAAGCCGTGGACGGAAGCAAACTTCTTACCGGAGAGCTTACGGGCTACGACGGAAAAACAGTCAGTATTAAGGCAGACGGAAAAGAGATAACGCTGCCTGTTGAAAAGACCGCGAAGATAAGCCTTGCGGTAGTATTTTAGGAGGAAAGAAAGATGAATCTTGAGTTTTTGGAGGCGATCGAGGCCCTTGAGAGAGAAAAGCACATGTCCAAGGACATGCTCATTGACGCTATCGAATCCGCGCTCGTATCCGCCTACAAAAAGAACTACGGCACTTCCAACAACGTCCGCGTGGACATAGACAGGGAGACCGGAGACATCAACGTTTTCATGAGAAGAGACATCGTCGAGGAAGTCGAGGATCCCTTCTCCCAGGCCTCGCTTGAGGAAGCAAGGGAGATAGACCCTGAATACGAGATCGGAGACGTTATCGAATACATGGTCACTCCTATGGATTTCGGACGCATCGCCGCCCAGACCGCAAAGCAGGTCGTCATCCAGAGGATAAGGGAGACCGAGAGGGGAATGATCTACGAGGATTACATCACCCGCCAGACCGAAGTCGTAACCGGCCAGGTCGCCCGCATTTCCAACGGCACCGTGTTCATCAACATGGGCAGGGCCGAAGGCATACTCGCCGCCGGCGAGCAGATCCCCGGAGAGCGCTACCGCGTAGGCGAGCGCATCAAGGTCTACGTCATGGACGTCAAGCGCTCCACCAAAGGTCCCCAGGTATTCCTCTCCAGGACCCACCCCGGCCTTGTCAAGAGGCTGTTCGAGCTTGAAGTCCCTGAGATCCAGGAAGGCGTAGTCGAGATCAAGTCCGTCGCCAGAGAAGCAGGTTCAAGGTCCAAGATCTCAGTATGCACATACGACGAGAACGTAGATCCCGTAGGCTCCTGCGTAGGTCCCAGAGGACAGCGCGTCCAGGCCGTCGTCAACGAGCTCTGCGGTGAAAAGATAGACATCATCAACTGGTCCGAAGACCCCGGCAAGATGATCTCTGCCGCTCTTTCACCGGCCAAGGTGGAGATGGTCCTCATCAACGAAGAGGAAAAGACCGCGCTCGTAGTGGTGCCGGACTTCCAGCTTTCGCTTGCGATAGGCAAGGAAGGCCAGAACGTAAGGCTCGCCGCCCGTCTTTGCGGATGGAAGATAGACATAAAGAGCCACAGCAAGTTGGAAGAGATGGAGGCTGAAGCCGAAAAGAAGGCAGCCGAAGAGGCGGAGAAAGCCGCTCAGGCTCCGGAAGAAGCCGATCAGGCACATGAAGAGCCGGCTGAAGAGGCCGAAGCAGCGCTTCCGACTCCGTCCGCAGTAAAGAGAATGAAGAAGGCTGACCTTCTCGCGCTTGCGCAGAGCATGGGTCTTGAGTTCGATCCCGCAGCCAAAAATGCGGAGATGGCAGAAGTCATCATCGCTCACATGGAGGGCTGAATGACACAGGAAAAGTACGTCCCTGTAAGGAAATGCATTGCGTGCAGGCAGATAAAGCCGCAGAAGGAGCTCCTCCGCGTGGCAGCCGGCAGGGACGGACTCGCGTTCGATCCCGAAAGGAAGCTTCCCGGAAGAGGATGCTACGTCTGCAGGGAAGAAGCCTGTATAAAAACAGCGTTTGAGAAG
>CAMYWZ010000173.1 GCA_947302945.1 uncultured Bacillota bacterium | reverse complement strand
GCTCTATATTAAAGTCGTTCAGACTGTTTATATCGAGTTCATGTTTGTAGGTGTCAGAGCCTACCCATTCTATCGCCTCTCCGGCTTTTGCGCCTTCGATCTCGCCGCGATAGACGATAACGCTCTGCGCCCCCATTCGCACGCTGAAGGCCGCCACAGCCTTTTTAAGCGCTATTTTCTTTCCGCCGACAGAAATATCCACCCGGACACCTTTCGCCTCTGTAAACGCCTCTCCGAGGCTCAGAGAGGCATTAAATGAGCTCTGCGACGAATCCTCTATCAAAAGGACCGCGTTTTCGCCCAGGACCATGCTGCCCTCGCCTATCATTATCTTCGCGGAAGCTCCTGGAGCGCAGCTGATCTTGTCGCCCGCCCTTAAGGGCGTGTCCTCCAGGACCGTAAAGGCGACCACTTCCCGCTCCAGCGTAACGATGCCAACCTGATCCGTAAGAACCGCAGCCTCGGGCGCCTTATCGAACCAGCCCCTTATGCGGCCAGCGGCAAACACGCCGCCGATCACGATCGCGGCTATGAGCACTGTCATTATCAGGTTTGCTGTCTTTATCTTCTTCATACCATCAGTTCAATACTCTGCGCCGCACGTACCTGTCCCCAAATGTCTCAAGTCACACGATTTCCGAGTTTTTCCAGTGCCCCAGAGCCATTTTCGCCTTTAAGTCACACGATTTCCGGGCTTTTCCTGTGACCCAGAGCCGTTTTCGCCCCTAAGTCACACGTTTTTCCGGGTTCTCCTGTGACCCAGCGCCATTTTCGCCATTAGGTCACCGGGTTTTCCGGGTTTTCCTGTGACCTAGCGCCATTTTCGCCCCTAAGTCACACGCTTTCCAGAGTATTGCTGTGCTGAGGTTTAGACACAGGTACCTGTCCCCGAACGGCTATATAAATATAACGGCAAAGCAAAAGAAATCCCACTTATCGTCCATTATACCACAATACCCAGGGCGGTTTTGGGGCCGCCCTGAGTTATTGCAAACATAGTCATTGACAGTTTCACGAAAAGGAGGGTAAACGAAACTGTCTGTTATTCTTCTCTGCGCTTCCGGCCGAAGACGACCACAGCCGCGAGAGCCATGGACAGAACGCAGAGGCCTGCCCAGAGAGCCGCATTGCTGCTGTCACCCGTCTGAGGTGTCGAAGCCGCCGCTGCCAGGGCTACAGGAGACAGGCTTGTAAAGGTCGCGGATACCGTGGCACCCTTGCCCTGTCCGACTATCTCCCACGAGTTGGTCGCACTGTTGAAGTGGTAGACGTAAACTTCAACATCCTGATACTCCGCAGGAACATCGAATGTGATGGTGATGGGGAATGTGGCTCCCTCAGGAACATCCACATCCTGCTGCCAGAGTATATCGATCTCGTTTGTATCATCCACATCCGGATTGATGCTTACGGCAACTGTCTTGGTGAGCTTGGCTGCCTCAGTGAGTTCCTCGCAGTCGAATTCAACAGGTGTTCCGTTTTTATCCACAGCGCCCTGCACCGGAGGAACAGGCTCATTAAGAGCAGCGTCACTCATGTCGTAAAGAGCCGTCTTTCCGGCCTTGAGACGGTAGTAGGACACCAGAGCGTAGTAAGCCTGCTCAGTTGCCATGCCGTCCAGACCGCCTCCGGCAACGTGCTCGAATCCGCCGCCCGCAACATAGTAGCTGCAGAGGTTATCCAGCACCGAGATGCCGTTCTTTACAAAGCGCGCATCCGCATCCGGGTCAATGCCAAGAGCCGTAAGAGCAACTATCACCTGAGCCGATGACTCAACAGTTGCGCTTCCGCCCTGAACAGAACCGAATCCGCCGACAGCGCTCTGCTTTGCCGACAGACAGTCAAGAGCCTTGTCGACAGCCGCCTTAACGGAAGCATTGCCTGCGTAGTACGGAGCCAGAGCCTGAATAGCCATCGCCGTGATATCAGTATCCGCGGAAGTTCCGGAATCCAGTACCCAGCCTCCGTCATCAAGCTGGACCTCAAGGATGCGCGCTATCAAAGCGTCCCTTGTAGCATCTGCGCCTTCGGCAGGCTCGTACTTGCCCGAATCAAGAGCTATCAGCGCCCAGATCGGACCGTTGTTGCCCTGCTTCTTAAGGTATGTCATGCTCGAAAGACCCTTGATAAGATCGTGAGTGCCGACGCTTGTGACATCCCTTCCGATAGCGGTAAGGCCCAGTATAAGCCTGGAGTTTTCAGTCGACTTGGAGCGGTCGAGCTGCTCGTCGTCGTTGATATTATCCTTTACGAAGGTGTTGACATTCGCAAGGTACTCATCCTTGCGCGGAACGTCCCTTCCAGCCCTCGCAAGGCCCAGTGCAGCCCACTCGCCGCCTATGGCATTGACGGTAAGACCCGTCTGGCTGTTTGTGATGAGGCTTTCCAGATAATCGCCGGTAGTATTGTAGATGTTCTCCACATCATATCCGGCAAGATTTGCAAGCGCCGCTTCCGCGACCAGAAGCTTCTCGTAGTTCTCCACAAGCTTCTTCTGCTCATCAGTAAGTGCATCGTATGCAGCGCGGGCAGCCGCTACGGCCTCCGCAGCCTCTGCTGTAACAGGATCGGGGATGGCAGCGATCATATCATCCACTGCCTCCGCAGCCGCCGTATTGAGCGCCTCGTACGCAGCCTCAGCCGCCTCAAGCACATTGTAGTTGGAGACCTTAGTCTTTTCGGCATCAGTCAGAGCATCATATGCAGTGCGTGCTGCAAGAATGGCATCTCCGCTTTCCGCAGTTACCTCACCTATGGCATCGATCAGACCTTCAACGCGTGCTACTGCATCAGCCGCTTCGACCGCAACGACAACTTTGTAAGTGGTAGGCGTGAACGCAGTATTCATGGTCGGAGCGCCTACTTCCAGCGTTATGACAGTACCATCTGCCACCGGTATGCTCTCTGTCCTCTTGTACTCCGTATTGCCGGACTTGATGCTTACATAGAAGTTCTTGCAGGCCGCAGTCGGTGTAAGCTTAACTTCTTCTGTTCCTACAGGAACCGTGAGCGTATAGGTAAGAGTCTCAGGGTCGAACGCCTTGTCAAACTCTCCGACGCTTGCCGTAAGACCCGCAAGGCTGGTATCGCTGCTTTCAGTATTCAGACCGGTGACGGTATAGTAGATGTTGGTGACCCAGTCGTTGAGCATGCCCATCCAGCCGGCGTCTGTTCCGCCGTCCTTTTCAGCAAGACCGTTGATGCTGGAAATGTAGCCGTTGGAAGCTCCTGTCTGAGCGTATCCCGCTGCTTCCACAGCCTGCGCCACCGCACCTATCATCGAGGAGTCTACTGTAAGCGCAACAGTGGTATCCACAAGCATTCCCTCCCAGGGAGCACCGTCTTCCATGCTGTATGTGGTATTCTCAACGACAACGTGTACAGTACCGAAGTCCTGAGCAGCAAGCGTTGCATATGCAGCCTCTGCAGCTACCAGAACATCCAGTTTTGTAACGAGTTCTTTCTGAGCATCGGTCAGCTCATCATAAGCTTCTCTTGCCGCATCTATGTCCGCCTTGCTTTGCAGCGTTACAGGATCGGAGATGGCCTCGATAAGCCTGTCGACGATCTCAGCAGCATCCTGATCTTCTTCATCAGAAGTCATTTCGCCTTCCACCAGGCTAAACACATAGATCAGAGGCTCTT
>CAMYWZ010000172.1 GCA_947302945.1 uncultured Bacillota bacterium | reverse complement strand
ACAACCAGACCAGCGTGGAGGTCAACGTCCTCCAGGGCGAGCGTGAGATGGCCGCCTACAACAAGTCCCTGGGCCGCTTCCATCTGGACGGGATCGCTCCCGCCCGCCGGGGCGTGCCGCAGATCGAGGTCTCCTTCGATATCGACGCCAACGGCATCGTGAACGTTTCCGCCAAGGACCTGGGCACAGGCAAGAGCCAGAACATCACCATCACTTCCTCCAGCAAGCTGTCTGAGGAAGAGATCAACCGCAAGGTCAAGGAAGCAGAGCAGTACGCAGCTGCCGACAAGGCCAAGAAGGAAGAGATAGAAGTCAAGAACCAGGCCGAGACTCTGATCTACGAGACCGACAAGAACCTCAAGGATCTCGAAGGCAAGCTCACCGAAGAGCAGAAGAACAAGATCGTCACCGCAAGGAACGAGCTTGAAAGCGCCATGAATGCTGGCACTGCGGATCAGATCAAGGCCAAGATAGAGGCTCTTACCGAAGAGTATCACACCATCAGCGCCAAGCTCTACGAGCAGGCTTCGCAGAACGCGGGCGCCCAGGGCGGAGCTCAGGGCGGCTACGGCGGTCAGCAGGGCGGATTCGACCCGAACAACATGGGCGGCTTCGGCGGCGGATCGGGCTTCAACCCCGGCGCAGGCTTCGGCGGCGGCTTCAACCCCGGCAACATGGGCGGGGCAGGCTTTAACCCGGGCGCAGGCGCTCAGGGGCACAAGGCCAAGGATGACACTGTCGTAGACGCAGACTTTACGGTCGAAGACGACAAGTAATACGGCTTAAAACAGCCTTAAAACAGGTAAAAAGCATTAGCGGATCGGCCTTTTCGGGCAGATCCGCTGTGCTGCAAGTAAAACAAACAGGAAAACGATGGCGGACAAGAGAGATTATTACGAGGTCCTGGGCATACAGAAGGGCGCTTCGGAGGACGAGATCAAATCGGCCTTCCGCAAGATGGCCATGAAGTACCACCCGGACCGCAACCCGGACAACAAGGAGGCGGAAGAGAAGTTCAAGGAGGTCAACGAGGCCTACTCGATACTTTCCGACCCCGATAAAAAGGCAAAATACGATCGTTTCGGCTTCGCGGGCGTGGACCCCAACGCAGGTTTCGGCGGCGGAGGCGAGGGCTTCGGCGGCTTCGGAGGATTCGGAGGCCAGGGTTTCGGCGGCTTTGAGGATATATTCAACATGTTCACCGGCGGCGGATTCGGCGGCGGCGGAGCATATTCTTCCAATTACAACGGCCCCGTGGAGGGCGCTGACATACAGCAGCGCATGGATATCAGCTTCGAAGAGGCTGTGTTCGGCGCGAAGAAGAAGATCAAGCTCACCAAGAACGTGGAGTGCGCAAGCTGCCACGGCAAGGGTGCAAAGGACGGAACGTCCATGCACACCTGCCCGAGCTGCGGCGGGCGCGGCCAGGTCGAGACTGTGCAGCAGACCATACTCGGCTCCATGCGTTCGGTAAGGACCTGCTCCACGTGCCGCGGCACCGGACAGGTCATAGATACGCCTTGTCCGACGTGCAAGGGCACCGGCAAGGTCCGCAAGACCGTAGAACTCACCGTGGATATCCCTGCGGGCGTCGGCGGCGGCCAGAACAGCCCGGTCCTCACGCTTCGCGGACAGGGCGAGCCGGGCCGCAACGGCGGAGCCCCCGGAGACCTCTACATAGTCCTGAATATCAAGCCCCACAGCACCTTCGGGCGCAAAGGGGACGACCTTTATACCACACTTTCCATCAACTTCACCCAGGCAGCTTTAGGAGACGAGGTCAGCATCAAGGGCCTTCGCGAGAACATCAGCTGCAAGATCCCTGCGGGCACCCAGCCGGATACCACGCTCCGTCTGCGCGGCAAAGGCGTTAAGAACTCCCGCACCGGCCGCACCGGCGACATGTACGTGCAGGTCAAGCTCGTAGTTCCCACGAATCTCACCGAAGGCCAGAAGGACCTTCTGCGCGCCTTCGGAGATCCTCCGGTAAACGAGCAGCCCTCCGCGAGCAGCAAGAAGAAGTCCTGGTCGGATAAGGTCAAGGATTTCTTCGATTAGCGAAAGGCTCCTTCATGAAGAAAGCTGCGTTCTATACGCTCGGATGCAAAGTAAATCAATATGAAACTCAGGCCGTGGCGCGCGAATTTACGCGCCATGGCTATCTTGTTGTTGGAGAGGAAGAAAAAGCCGACGTTTACGTCGTGAACAGCTGCAGTGTCACGAACATGGCAGACCGCAAGTCGCGCCAGTACATGCGCCGCATGAAAAAGAAGAACCCGGACGCCGTGGTCGTCCTCATGGGCTGCTACCCCCAGGTAAGGCCTGAGGAGACGGCGGAGCTACCCGAGGCGGACATAGTCCTCGGCACGGAGAACAAGCTCTCCGCTCCCGATCTTGTCGAGCGCTTTCTTTCGGAGCGCTCAAAAATCAGCACGCTGAAGGAGAGCGGCATCCCCGCAGGCCCTTCGGGCTGCCCCGTGCGGGAAACGTCGTTCGCGGAGCTCGGGGACGTCAAGAGCATGCTCGGAAGCCGCAGAGCCCTCATAAAGATACAGGACGGATGCAACCGTTTCTGCTCCTACTGCATCATCCCTCACGCGCGCGGACCCATAAGATCGAGGAGCCCCTTAAGTATTAAAAAAGAGGCGATTTCGCTGATCGAAAGCGGCTGCCGGGAAATTATATTGACTGGCATAAATACGGCGCTCTACGGGGCTGAAAAGGGCTTTAAAAACGATTTTAAAGGCACAGGTCCCGATTGGGAAAACGTGAAAGGAATAGAGATCGCGGTCAAGGCCGTAAACGACATCCCCGGAGACTTCAGGATACGCTTGAGCTCCCTTGAACCCACCGTCGTGGACAGCAATTATCTGACCGGATTTCTCAAATACGAAAAGCTCGCGCACCACGCGCACCTGTCGGCGCAGAGCGGCTCCGACAGGGTCATAGCCTTGATGAACAGGCATTACAGCCGGGCGGATTATCTGGACATGGTACGCATCCTGAAGGAGTTCGACCCGCATTACGGCATCACCACGGATATAATAGCGGGCTTTCCGGGCGAGACCGAAGAGGACTTCGCCCAGTCCCTTGATCTTGTTAAGGAGGCGGGCTTTCTTAAGGTCCACGCCTTCCCTTATTCCGACAGGCCGGGTACCGCGGCATCCGCGATGAAGGACCACGTCTCCGCCCAGGTCAAAAAAGAGAGGGCGGCAAGGCTTGCGGCCTGCGCCGAAGAAGAGTCGCTGCGCTTCAGGCGTTCGCTTACAGGCACCGTACAGCGCGTCCTTCCGGAAGAACCGGTGGGCGCACCCGCGGCATCAGGAGAAGTAATCTGGAGAGGCCATGCCTCAAACTACACCGAAGTTTATTTTTCTGCCCCGGCGGGAAAAGATATGACGGCGGACTTTGTTGATGTTATAATACAGGATGTATACGAAGACGGAGTGAAAGGAGAAACAAATGTCTGACTGCATATTCTGCAAGATAGCGGCAGGGGAGATCCCTTCGAAAAAAGCATACGAAGACGATAAGATACTCTCATTCTACGACCTGGACCCCCAGGCTCCGGTGCACGTGCTCATAATACCTAGGAAGCATCTCGACAGCCTAAGCGCGGCCGGTAAAGAAGACGCGGCCCTGCTTTCGCACATGATGCTCAAAGTCGGC
>CAMYWZ010000171.1 GCA_947302945.1 uncultured Bacillota bacterium | reverse complement strand
GTTGATGACGGTATCGTAGCCGTGCTCCAGCGAATGGATGAACTTCGATATCCCGGTGAGTCTGCAGGCGTATTCTATTTCTTCGTCAGTCGCGTTCTGGTTTCCGTAAGTGAGGTTGTCGCGGAGCGTGCCTTCGAACAGCCAGGTGTCCTGAAGGACCATGGCGAACAGTTCGCGAACGTTCTCGCGGGTCATATCCGCGATGGAAAGGCCGTCTATCACTATCTTTCCGCCGTGAAGCTCGTAGAAGCGCATCAGCAGGTTCACGAGCGTGGTCTTGCCAGCGCCTGTGGGGCCTACGATGGCCACCTTCATGCCCGGCTTTGCCGTGAAGCTGAAGTCGTTTATTATCGTCTTTTCCTTCGTGTAGCCGAAGTTGACGTGGTCGAACACCACCTCGCCCTTCTCCGCCTTGAAATCGTTTACCTTTTCGGTCTCGGAAGGCATCTCTTCCTCTTCGAGGAACGCGAAGACCCTTTCAGCGGCCGCCGCGCCGGACTGCAGGGACGTGAACGCCTGCGCCACCATGCCGAGCGGCTGGGTGAAGATCTTTACGTACAGTATGAAGGCTATTATCGTACCGAAGTCCAGGCTGCCCCGGGCCGTCATCATCGCGCCGCAGACGCAGACCATGAGGTAGCCGAGGTTTCCGACAAGGTCCATCAAAGGCATCATGATGCCTGAAATGAACTGGCTCTTGTAGTTGTTGATGTAAAGCTCGTTGTTCAGCTCCTCGAATTTCTTCAGAGACTGCTCTTCGCCGTTGTACGCCTTGACGATTATGTGGCCCGCGTACATCTCCTCGATGTGGCCGTTCAGGTCCCCCAGGAACTTCTGCCGCAGCGAGAAGTACTTCTGGGACCGCTTGATGATGAGCTTCATCAGCCAGAAGCCCAGAAGGCTTGAGCTGAGCGCTATCACGGCAAGCGTTACGTGCGTGAGCAGCATGGCCGCCGTGCAGAGCGCAAACGTGACTACGCCGCGCACCATCTGCACCGCGCTGTGGCTGAGCGATTCGCCTATGGTATCCACGTCGTTCGTGACCCTGCTGAGGAGGTCGCCAAAGGATGACTGGTCCAGCCTGGAGAGCGGGATGTTGTTGATCTTGGCCGAAATGTCGGCGCGAAGATCGTGGGTGATGCCCGTGCTTGCCCGCGTCGTGAGGAAGTTCTGTATGTACATCATGACGGAGCTCGTCAGGTAGAAAGCCCCGGTCAGTACGCTGAGCCTGAGTATGCCCGGAAGGTCCATATTGCCGCTGTTCATACCCGCGGCAACAGCGTTCGTTATATTCCTGAGCCTGTTCGGCCCGAAGAGGTTGAGCGCCACAGACGTTACCGCCAGCGTCATTATGATGACGATCTGCACCCGGTACTTTCTCGCGTAATGAAGTATCTGCTTCCAGGACGCCTTGAAATCGCGCGGTTTTTCCGTGGCTGCGAATCTCGGGCCTCCGCCCCTTTGTGTCATTGTCACCTGGCCCAGGGTATAATCATCTTTCGCCATGATCATGCTCCTTTCGCCAGTTCTTCAGGAGTCAGCTGAGTGTAAGCTATCTCCTGGTAGACTCTGCAGCTTTCCAGCAGTTCCTTGTGAGTGCCTTCGCCGACGATGCGGCCCTCATCCATTACGAGTATCTTGTCGGCGTCTTTGATGGTGGCGATCCTGGAGGAAACTATCAGGACCGTCGCGCCGGAGGATTCTTTCTTAAGCCCTGCGCGAAGCAGCCTGTCGGTCTTGTAATCAAGAGCCGAGAAGGCGTCGTCGAACAGGTAGATGTCCGGGTGCCTGTAGATGGCGCGCGCTATGGAAAGGCGCTGTTTCTGGCCGCCGGACACGTTCGTGCCGCCCCTGAACACAGGCGCTTCTTCCTGTCCGGGCATCCTGCTGACGAACTCCTCGGACTGCGAGACTTCTATCGCGTGGCGCACCCTTTCCTTGTGGGCGGCATTTTCGCCTTCCGCGTCTGCGGACGCTCCGCCCTTCGGGAAGTTTCCGCCGTAGCTGACGTTGCTCTCCACCGTCCCGGTGAACAGTACGGCTGTCTGAGGCACGTAGGACATCTGCCTTCTGAGCTCGCCGCAGTCGTATTCCTTAACGTTAAGACCGCCGACGAGCACTTCGCCCTCGGTAACGTCGTAGAGCCTGGGGATGAGGTTCATGAGCGTGGATTTACCGCTTGCCGTCGAGCCTATGATGCCGATGGTCTGGCCCTCCTCTATCCTGAAGGAAATGTCCTCGATGGCCATCTCGGACGTTCCCGGATACTTGAAGGAAACGTTTTTGAACTCGATCGAAGCCGGACCTTTTCTTTCCGTGACTGTCCCCGACTGGATCTTCGGCTCGGTATTGAGTATCTCGAGTATTCTTTCGGAAGAAGTGGCCGCTCTTGGGAGCATGTTGAAGATGAGCTCCAGGCTGGAAATGCCCTGAAGCATCTTCGTGGCGTAGGTGGAGAAGACCACCATGTCTGTGAATATCGCTATCTGTTCCGTGCCGCTTGAAGCCCCGGCCACAAGGTAAGCGCCTATGCAGTAGATGGCCACGGTGAGCGCGTTGGCCGCGAACTGGTTGGTGGAAGGCATGAGCTGCAGCAGCGTCCTTGCCTTCCTCTCGTTGCTCATCAGGTTGGTGTTGGCCCTCTCGAAGTCCGCCATCTGGTAGTCTTTGGCGTTGTAGGCCCTGATGACACGCATGCCCGTCATGTTCTCGCGCATGGAACGGTTGACGTCGTCGGTGAGTATCTGCATGCGCCTGAACCTGGGGTGCGCGTACTTGATCAGCAGCGCTATCACTATCATGATGAGTACGACGGTGAGCGCCGTTGCCGCCGACCACTGCCAGTAGCGCACAGACATCTTGTACAGAGCCAGGGAAACGATGATGGGCACCCTGACCAGCATCCTGAGGCCTCTTGCGCAGAAGTTCTGGAGCTGCACCACGTCGTTGGTGGACCTGGTGATCAGCGAAGCCGTGGAGAAACGGTCCATCTCCTCCTTGCTGAAGGTCTGGACTTTGTGGAAGATCTCGGAGCGTATGTCCTGGGACAGCGAAGCCGCCATCTTGGCCGAGGTGTAGCCCGAGGCTATAGCCGCTATCGTGGCTCCCCCGGCGCACAGCAGCATGTAGCAGCCGTTCATAACAAGGCCGCTCGTGGTAGCCGTGCCGGTCTGGACCATCTCCGTGATCGCGGACATATAGTCCGGTATCGAAAGGTCTAAAAAGGTCTGCAGCAGGATGAACGCCGTGCTTGCGGCGAACAGCACCCACTGCCTTCTTTTCATATGTCTGAGTATCTTGATCATGCCGATCCTTACGCGAATGCCTGCCCTTTACTCGTTGTCCTTTTGGATGAGCTCATCCAGGCGCTCCTGCTCCATGACGACGAGGAGCTTGGTCTTTTCGACCAGCGGCTTGCCGGGGTCTACTATCATCCAGCGGTTGCTGGTATCCCTTCTGGCGACGACGTTTATGTTGTCGTTGATCCTGAGGTTGAGCTCGGTGAGAGTCTTCCCTATCCAGGACTTGAGCGGCACCATCTCTATCATGCAGAGGCTGTTGCCGAGCTGGAAGTAATCCAGCACCGTCTCGGAGAAGAGTATCGTGGCGGAACGCGTGCCTGCGTATTCTTCCGGTATTATAGCCTCGTCCGCGCCAACTCTGCGCAGTATGGCGGACATGCGGGC
>CAMYWZ010000170.1 GCA_947302945.1 uncultured Bacillota bacterium | reverse complement strand
GACGTAGCGGCCTTTGCAGAACCTGTCCACCAGGTCTTTTGCGCTCATCCTGTCGCCGATGGACTTGTCCCTGCGGCCTATGACGACTGCGCCGCAGGTAAGCTCCGCGGCTTCGTCCTCCAGTATCACCACGCCGTTCTCGGTAAGAGCCTGGCGCAATTCCTGAGCGCTGAAATTGCGGGTCCTGTAATAGCCGTTGTCGTGGTTGCCGTAGACGTAGAACACCCCGTCGGTAGTCTTGAGGCGCCCTAAAGCCTCGCATGCTGCAAGCATGTCCTCTTTGGTGGTGCCGTCGTCCACGAAGTCCCCGCAGATGAAGACCGCGTCCGGTTCTTCGGTCTGCACCCTTTCCATCTCGCGGGCAAAGGCCTCGCCATCAAGCGTGACACCAATATGGCTGTCCGCGATCAGCACCGCCCTGAAGGGCTCGTAAACTTCCCTGGTCTCCCTTGAATCGCTCTCGGTCTGTATGCTGTAATACGTCCGCCTGACGTCGTGCGCGTTGTTCCACGCAAGGACCAGAATGACGGCGGTTATGATCATGGCGACGTATCCGGCCAGGTACTTTTCGCGCTTTGCGCGGCGCACCGCCAGGACTATCAGAGCCGCAAGATCGCAGATGAGCCAGACGAAAAACAGATGCAGCAAAGACGTGACAGCCGCAAACACGCTGACCGCCAGGAAAGGAAAAACGAAAAGCCCCGGCACGGCTATCGCAAGCAGCCATGCCAGCAGCCGGTGATCCTCCGCTGTTCTCTTAATGAATCCCAGCTTCCTTGCCCGCAGCACAGTATAAATATATGCAATTGCCGCGAGCCCTACAGCCGCCAGGATTATCGTCCGCCACATATTCATCTATTCGTTCGCAGCGATGTATTTGCCTGTCAGGTAGCCGAAGGTTATGCAGCAGGCGCCGTAAACTATACCCTGGGTCATGAAGGTGTAGCGCCCTGAGAACATGTCACCCACGGCGCAGCCGACTATGTAGAGCCCGGGAATGGGGTCGTCGTTTTCGTCGCAGACCTGCATGTTGGCATTGGTCCTCGGACCGCCCAGAACGGTAAAGACGTTCATCCTCGTAAAGTCCGCCTTCTGGCAGTAGAACGGTCCTTTCTCCACCGGTATCATGAAGTCCGGATCCTTGTGGAAGTCCAGATCCTCTCCGGCTTTGCACATCTGATTGTAACGCTTTATGGTTTCGACCGCCTTGTCCGGAAGGCCTGCCATCTTAACGAGTTCCTCTATGGTGTCAGCTTTGAACCACAGGCGCTCGCCGCTGCCGGTGTCATAAAGAGGCCTGTGCGAGTTGTCCGTTCCGGCCGCTTTCGCGTCCCACTGCGCTATGACTTCTTCCTTGCTGCGTGCAGTCTCCTCCTTCATCTGGTCCGGCCTCATCGAGTTGTACCATGTAAAATGATCCGCCCAGGCCGAATCCCAAATGGCATAGGAAAGGCCCCTCCTTGCAAGGTGCTGGGTTATCGGTCCGAGCGCTCTTGAGCAGTACTCGTTCATGAAGCGCTCCCCGTCCATATCAAGAAGCAGTCCGAAGAAGTTCTGATAGCGGCTGACAGTTGCGCCGTTCGAGGAGTTGCTGAGCATGACGCAGTTCGGAAGCGTTTTCTGCCAGGCCGCTCCCGCGTCGAGAGCCGCTTTTATCATGTCGCCTTTGTAGATGCCGCTGCCGCCCTTAAAGTCATAATCCGCAGGGCTGCTGTAAGCATCCTCCGGGATGCAGGAAGCGAACTCGGGGCAGTACTTCGCCATAAGCTCTCGATCTTTGGAAAAATCTCCGGCCGCGATGACAACGGCCTTGCGGCCCGTGTAGCGCTCAAGCCCGCCGCTTTCAAGGTCCTTTGCGATGACCGATGTCACCCTGCCGTTTTCCTTTTCGAAATACAGGCCTGCCTTTTTGAAGAACAGCTTTCCGCCGCCCGAGACAAGACGGTCCGCGAACTCCTTTACAAGCTCGTCCTGGTTGCCGCTGACCCTGCCGGTCTCCACATCCTTTATCCAGCTGTGGGAGATCACCGGCGACGCGTAGAGGCTGTCCTCCTTGAGGTGGTTGTTTTGCTCAAAGGCTGTATAGTAGCCTCGGCCTTCCATGAAATCTATAACGTAGTCGAAGGCTTCCTCGCTGTGGTTGTACCACTTGTACCATTTTTTCTGGTCCACGGCGTTGCCGTTGGCGAGTATCTCCTTCTGAAGGTGCCAGAGGCTCATCCTGGGATACCCTTCCCTGCGCATGGCCTTGCTGTATGCCGCGCCGTTCGAGCCGCCCCTGCTTATGGGCTTTGTGGATGCCGAGATCAGCACCACGTCCAGCCCCTCGTCCATTGCCGAGTTGGCAGTTATCAGGCCCGAAGTGCCTGCGCCTATCACGACCACGTCGGCCATTATCGTATGTTTTATATCTGAATCCACGACCTGTTCTCCGTTCAAAACTGTTGCTTTATGAGATCATTTCTTCGCGTCTTCAGGCACGAACTCTCTTCTCTCTGGGACTATCCCGTCCGGGGCGGCTTTGAGCATGTTTTGGCACATTTTCTCGAAACGTTTATTGTAGTTCAGGAATATCTCCGTGGTCCAGACGTAGGGGTTGGGAAGGCCGTCGCCTATCTCGCGGCACATCTGCGCGCGGATGACGCCGTCGTCGCAGGGGGGATGGTTGGAGATGGCTCCGTCTACGCCCTCTTCGGCGCAGATCATCTTGTATTTTTCAAGCGAGTCGAGGTACTGGAAGATGTTGACGCCCGGAAGCAGTCCGGTTCCGCCCCAAAGGCCCATCTTGTGAGGCACGCCCTCGTCCGTGACGGGTATGATGAAGCTGAAGCAGCCCTGAGTGTGGCCCGGGGTCATTATGCAGCGGACCTTCGTATCGCCGAGGACTACGTCGTCTCCGTCCTCGATGTAGACGTCCGCGTCCGCGTCCATTGCCGGAAAGCGGCCGACGGGATGGTTCTTCGCGAGGTCTTCCTCGAGCCTGCCCATGTAAAGCTTTGCCCCTGTCGCCTTTTTGAGCGCCGCCATGGCGCCGTAGTGGTCCCCGTGGCCATGCGTGATCAGGATGATCTTAACATCCTGCGGCTGATAGCCGATGTCTGCAATGCCCTGGATGATGGCGTCATAAAAGCGCTGCTCGGGCTCCATGGCATCGATAAGGATGAGGCCCTTCGTGGTTTCAAGAAGGAAGCACGCGTCGCAGGAATCCGAGATGATGCTGAGGTTGTCGAATATCTTCGTGGTCGGAATGAACGGATGCACAACGCCGAACTCCGGCTTGCGGTCGCTTGGCCTGCGCCAGCTTCTGATTTCATAACTGGACATTTTTGCCCCTCCTGTATACATGATCACAAACTATGATGATTCTTCTGTTAAAGCATAACATAGGAGATGATCATGCTTCATTCAAAATAGCAGCAGATACATTGCAGAATGCGAAACGAATACTGCCTCCTGCGCGGCTTTTTGCTACTTCAGGAACTTCTTTATCATTTTGAATTTGTCGTCCGTGTAGGGCATGTAGCGCATCGGGAGTTCCGGAGAGTTGGCCTTCTTGACGATGCTGCGGTAGTGGCTGAAGGTGTCGAAGCTGAGCTTGCCGTGGTACTGTCCCATGCCGGAGTGCCCCACTCCGCCGAAGCCCATGTGTGGCGTAGCGAGATGGATGATGGTGTCGTTTATGCAGCCGCCGCCGAAGGA
>CAMYWZ010000169.1 GCA_947302945.1 uncultured Bacillota bacterium | reverse complement strand
ACCCAGCGCACCAAAGCCTCCGCGCTCGAAAGCCTCGGCGCATCTCCCTGTATGCTGTACTTTGCTTGGTAGCAGAGCGTGAACTGGCTTCCTGCCAGCGCCCTCTCCATGCCGGAGAGCAGCTTTTCAGCCAGCAGCTCGTCCTCGTGGAGCTTGCGGTTGTAGTAAGCAACGTACTTGTTGTATTTGTTGCGCAGCGTGTTGCATGCGGAAAGCGCGTTCTCAAAGCGTTTTTCGACGCTCACCGGTTCGTTTTCGTAGTCGAATATGCCCATGCGCAGCCAGACGCTGGTCTCTTCAAGCTCATGGCGAACCGCATCGCCCATGCTGTGCAGGCGGTCTTCGAAATCGTCCTGATGCCGCAGATAAAGGTAGAAGTTGTCTGCCTCCGCGCGTGCCGCTATGCCTTCTACATCTTCAAGCAGGACCCTTATCCTTTCAGCCACGGCTGCCAGCACCTTGTCGCCGTAGCCGCGTCCGTGTATCTCGTTCACAAGGCGGAAGTGGTTGATGTTCACCACGATGGCGTCCATCTTCCAGTCCGGGTGATGTACATCTATCTCGCTTGCGTACTCGTAGAAGAACTCCATGTTGTACAGCTTGGTGACATGGTCCCGCTCCGCCACCTGTATTATGTGCGTATCCTCTGAAAGCTCAATGGCCCTCTTGATGCGCGCCATTATGACCTCGGGCATGTTGAAGGGCTTGGAGATGAAGTCCGAAGCTCCAAGCTGAAGGCTCTCCACCTCCAGGCTCTTTTCGGATGTGAGAACAATGGTGGGTATGTGTGAGATGCTGCTGTCCGCGCGCATGGTCTTAAGCAGCGTAAAACCGTCCATCTCAGGCATCATCAGGTCCAGCAGGACAAGCGAGAGCATGCTGCTGTTTGCTTTTATGATGTCCAGCGCCTGCCTGCCGTTTTCTGCGTAGAGCACATCGTAGACATCGCCTGTTATCATGCCGAGTATCTCGCGGTTGATCTGCTCGTCGTCGACTATCAGGATGGTCCTCCTTAGGTCTCTTTTGTATTTCCTGTTGCTTAACATGTCGTCCTCCCGTGTGATCTATTCATAGAACGCGTAGGTGTTGCGGCCGTTTTCCTTAGCCTGATAGAGCGCCTTGTCGGCGTCTTCGTATATGGTGCCCTGCGGATCTTTGCGGTCCGAGAAGGCCACGCCGACGCTTAAGGTGACCCCGGGCACATCCCCTGCCGCATCTCTTAGCATGGCAGCTATGTTTTCTATCTTGCTCCTTACCAGATCCTTCAGCGAGGAGTCCGCATAGACCATTATTACGGCGAATTCGTCTCCGCCTATGCGGCATATGCTGTCTTCGGAGCGGAAGTTCTGGGAAAGGACGTTGGCCACCCTCTGCAGGACCTTGTCTCCGGTCTGGTGTCCGTAGGTATCGTTTATCTGCTTGAAGTAGTCCACGTCTATGATAAGGAAGCCTATGTGGCGGCGCTCCTGGTGCGCTATTATCTCCTCGTAGGCTTTGCGGTTATAGACGCCGGTGAGCATGTCGTGCTTCGCGTCGTACTCAAGGCGCTCCCTGTCCTGCTTCATCTTCTCGTAGGATTCGTTGTAGTTGGAGGCCAGGAAGCGTATCTCCTTTACACCTTCCTCGGGCATCTTTTCATTGTTGTTGATGTGCTCTACGAAGCGATGCAGGGGCTTTACGACCAGCCTGGTGTTGAAGAACAGGAAGCCCACGAACAGGAGGAACAGCACTGCCAGGAAGGCGTACTGGAACTTGAGCATCCGCGAGACTTCCCTTGCGTCGGCAAGCTCGGTATGCCCTATCTGGTCCGTTAAGGCCTGCGAACATTTCGACACGGCTTCGTATATCTGTTCCTTATAGCTCTGGTAATTATCGTCGTAGAGTATGTCGCGAGCAAGCGTCATCTTATCTTCTGCCGAAAGGGCTTTATCCGCAGCAGAAAGATTGACGCTCTGCACGTCCTGGGGGAAGCGGCTGAGATTTATGCCCTGCGCTTCTGCAACAAGGCGTATGGAGTAGTACTCGGTGTCCATCAGCTTGACCGACAGGGCAAGAGCTTCTTCCAGATACCTGGCCGCACCCGTCTCTACATATGCGCCGGAGCCCTGGATCTTTTCCACGGCTTTGTCGCGGCGCTTTACGTTAAGGGCTTCATCGAAGTAGTTGTCCACATACTTGGTGTTTCCTGTGGCGGCAAAGCTTCTCACCTGCATGGTGAGGTAGTCCGAAGCCTGCACCATATCCGCTGTGCCGTTCTGGACCGAGATGTAGTCGTTTACCGCATCCTCCATGCTGGTGAATGTGCTTCTGGCTCTGAAGCCTATCAGAAGAAGCAGTACCAGGAGAACTATCCCGGCCAGCCCCATGACTGCGTAGAGCCGCCTGAGCGGCATCGCACCGCCCTGTTTTTTCTCTTTCATCGTTTACCTTGCTTTCTTTATGCTGTAGAGGTGCTCGTCCGCCTTTGCTATGAAGGCATTGTGGTTCATGCCCTCCTCAAGGCGCGCAACTCCTATGCTCAGGCTGAGTTCATAAGGCGCTTTGGCCATCCTGCCCAGATTTACGGCTTCTCCCCGTATTGCCGCGCAAAGCGTATCCACAAGCCCGGGATCAGCGGTCTCGAGTATGACCATGAATTCATCGCCGCCGTAGCGGGCGATGTAGGGACGCTTTTCTATTGGACCGCAGGCTGTTTTAAGAGCTTTGGCGGTCCGGATGAGGGCGCTGTCTCCCTCAAGATGCCCGTAGGTATCGTTTATCTTCTTGAACCAGTCCACATCGATTATCAGAAGGTAGACAGGGTCCTCGTGATGGGCTATCTTGTGGTCTATGTAGGCGATGAGGTTCTGGCGGTTGTTGACCTGGGTGAGAGGATCCATCGAGATGCGCTGGTTGGAAAAACCGATGTAGACGCAGAGTATCTCTATGGTGATGCTCACGCAGATGACAGGTACGGATTCTCCGATGAAGCTGAGTATCCACGCGGCTGCCATGCACAGCGGGAAGGACCCCAAAAGCCGCAGGTGCGAGCTTCTTATCGGATCAGGCTCCCTGTAGAGCCTCCTGAAGATGCGCACGCTGAAGATCATCGAGATGATGCAGAGCAGGAACATCTCCATCTGAAAACCCGCGCCGCGCACGTAGGCGCCGCTTTCGGTGATGTCGAAAAGCATGCGGTATCTGATGTTGACAAGGGCCATCAGCACAGGGATGAGTGCCGCCGCAATGAGCGGGATGCTGTATTTTTTTTCTTTGAAAAGCCCCGTGCCAAGCTCGGCCTCCGCGTAGCCGCACCAGGTGAACACGCCGGCTGTAAGCGAGATGTGGTATATGGTCTTGAATGTGAAGGCTGCCGCCATCGCAGCAGTGCTTGTAAGCATATTGGGCCTGCAGAGCGTGAAGATGAAGTTGGCAGTAAAGTTCACGAGAAAACAGATCAGGACCGACATGAACCAGCGCCCGGTGTAAGACTTGTCGTGGCTCCTGCAGGTCCAGAAAAGCACCAGGCTGATGATGATCATGCATATCAGGTATACTTCTGCGTAAAGTAATACTTCCATCCTTCCCTCCTTCATGTGATTATAACAAAAAAAGCTGCAGCATCAAAGTGCTGCAGCGATATTTTTGGAAAATGGACGCTCTTTGGGACGCAGGCAGACGGCAGGGTGCTGTCAGCTTCGCGCTGTTACTGGTGAGAAGCTTCGGATGCGGCTTTGCG
>CAMYWZ010000168.1 GCA_947302945.1 uncultured Bacillota bacterium | reverse complement strand
GCCGCGGAAAACAGCAGTACGGCAAGGACGCTCCGGACCTTATAATTAAGGTCCCGGTAGGCACTGTCGTAAAGGATGTAAAGACCGGCAGGACCATGGCGGACCTTAAAGAGGACGGACAGAGTTTTGTCGCGGCTAAGGGCGGCAAAGGCGGCAAGGGCAATATATGGTACAGGAACTCCGTAAGGCAGGCCCCGAACTTTGCCGAAGCCGGAGGTTTTGCCGTAGAAAGAGTTATAGAGCTGGAACTCAAGCTTATTGCTGACGTAGGCCTTGTCGGCTATCCCAACGTCGGCAAATCCACGCTTCTTTCAGTAAGTACTTCCGCGAATCCGAAGATCGCGGACTATCATTTCACCACCATCACGCCAAACCTCGGCGTCGTCACGATGTACGACAGATCGTTCGTAATGGCGGACATTCCCGGTCTCATAGAGGGTGCTTCCGAAGGCGCAGGCCTGGGGCTGGATTTCCTCAAGCACATAGAGCGCACCCGCGTGCTTATCCATGTGGTGGATGTCTCCGGTTCTGAAGGCAGAGACCCCATCGAGGACTTTGAAAAGATAAACTCGGAGCTTAAGAATTACAGCGAAAAGCTCGCGTCAAAACCCATGATCGTCGCCGCGAACAAGATAGACATGGCAGATGACGCGGATATCGAACGCTTCTCAGACTACGTAAAAGGCAAAGGGCTCGAAGTCTATCCGCTTTCCGCACCCATACACGAAGGCGTAGACGAGCTTCTCAGGGCAGCGCTGCGCACGCTTGACAGCCTTCCCGAAGAAGAACCGGAAGAGATCATGTTCTATGAAGCGCCGGATCCGGAGGAAGAACCGGACTTCAGAGATATCAACATCAGTCAGGACGAAGACGGAGTTTTCGTGCTCACAGGCAAGCAGCTCAAAAAGATCTTCGATTCCACCAATTTCAACGACACCGGATCCCTTCGCTATCTGTACAAATACATAGACAGCAAGGGCATATTCGCCGAGCTTGAGGACATGGGCCTTGAGGACGGCGACACGGTAAAGGTATTCGACTACGAATTTGAGTATTACGAAGAGTAAAGTCCAGGAGATCCTCGACGGCCTCCTGGGCAAAATAGAAAAGCCCGCCGCATACATAGGCGGCGAGCCCAATATGATACTCAAGGAAGACGGCAGTTTCAGCGCCCGCCTTGCTTTATGCTTTCCCGACACTTACGAGATAGGCATGTCCTGGAACGGGCTGGCCATACTTTATCATCTCGTGAACAGCACGGAGCACACCTTCATGGAAAGGGTGTTCGCCCCCAGGAAAGACATGGAGCAGCAGATGAGAAGCTGCGGTCTTCCTCTTTATACTCTCGAAAGCAAAACTCCGGTAAGGGACTGCGACATCGTCGGGTTCACGCTCCAGTACGAGATGTCCTATACAAACATCCTGAGCATGCTGGATCTTGCCGGGATACCGCTTCTTTCAAAGGAAAGGGGCGATGAGTGGCCTCTTGTCATAGCCGGCGGACCCTGCGCGTTCAACGCAGAGCCACTTGCCGACTTTTTTGATGCAGTCCTTGTTGGCGACGGCGAAGAGCTCCTTCCTGAGGTCTGCAGGATATGCGGAGAGATGAAACGCAGCGGCGCAACTAAAAGACAGTTGCTCGCGGAGCTTCAAAAACTCCAGGGAGTTTATATCCCTTCATACTATCAGCCGGTTTACGACGAAAACGGCCGCTTCACGAGCTTCGAGAAGCTTTCCGAAAACGCGCCGGACCGTGTCACAAGGGCATTCCTTAAGGATCTGAACAGCGTAGATTATCCGGTAAACAACATCATCCCGCTGATCGAAGTCGTGCACGACAGGGCGGTATGCGAGCTTTTCCGCGGCTGCACAAGGGGCTGCAGGTTCTGCCAGGCTGGCATGCTTTACAGGCCGGTCAGAGAGCGCAGCATGGAAAACAACCTGCGCATTGCAAAAGAGCAGCTTAAAAACAGCGGTCATCAGGAGCTGTCGCTGCTTTCGCTTTCGACTTCGGACTACACTCAGTTCGAACCGCTTGTCGAAAGTCTGATCCCTTACTGCAGGGAAAAGCAAGTTGCCATCTCGCTTCCTTCGCTAAGGCTCGACAACTTCAGCTTCAAGGTGCTGGACGAGATCCAGGGGATAAGAAAGACCGGCCTTACTTTTGCTCCCGAAGCAGGTACGCAGAGGCTCAGGGATGTCATCAACAAGAACATCACCGAGGAAGACATCCTCGGCGCTATAGAAAAGGCAGTCGGTCTCGGATGGACTTCTGTCAAGCTCTATTTCATGATAGGACACCCGACAGAGACAGACGAAGACCTTGACGGTATAGCGGATCTTGCCGCGAAGATCATGCATACGGCCAGAAAGTCCGAAGGTTTTAAGGGAAGGTTCAACGTTTCTGTAAGCGTGGCAAACTTCGTGCCGAAACCATTCACGCCTTTACAGTGGGCAGCGCAGGACGGCCCGGAAGAGTTCGCAAGAAAGCACATGTACCTTCTCAACCGGATCAGACCGCTTAAGGGCGTTACTCTGCATTATCACGACAGTTTCGTCAGCACGCTCGAGGCCATACTTGCGCGCGGAGACAGAAGGCTCTGCGCAGTCTTAAAGCGGGCTTTCGAGCTCGGCTGCAGCTTCGATTCGTGGACGGAGCACTTCAACGAGGAAGCCTGGAAGCAGGCTTTGTCCGAGTGCGGCATAGGCATGGATTATCATGCTCTCACGGGTCTTGAGCCGGGCGCTGCGCTTCCCTGGAACATCATAGACAGCGGCATCAGCGAAGACTTCCTGCTTTCGGAGTGGAACAAGGCTTCGGCAGCCGAGACCACAAAGGACTGCCGCTTCGGCTGCAACGGCTGCGGCATAAACGCGCATACGGACTGCCCCTGCGGAGGTATCTATGGATAGATACGTTCTCAGGTTTGAAAAGAAAGGCAACATGCGATTCATATCACACCTGGATCTCGTCAGGCTCTTCAAGCGCGCTATAAAAAGGGCGGAGATCAAGGTAGGCTATTCCAACGGCTACAATCCTCACGAGCTGATCAACGTCGTACAGCCGCTGTCTTTGGGTTACGAGAGCACGGCGGAGTATTTCGAGATAGATACTCTGATCCCTTACGAGCCGGAGCAGCTTGCCGCAATGCTCAACGAATCAATGCCGGAAGGCATAAAATTCGTCTCTGCAAGGCAGACAGAGCGCAGGTCGAATAATTTATCGTCCGCGTGCGTTTCGGCTCTGTATGAGTCTGTTTTGCCCCTTAAAAGCGAAAATATAAGCCTACTTCGCCTTGACAGTTTCCTTGCGCAGGAAAGCATCACGATACTCAGGAAAGATAAAAAGACAAAAGAGCTTAAGGAAAAGGACGTCAAAAACATGATAGACAGCCTACGCGCCGAAGGAAGAAGCGGAAAGGCGGTCCTTGTCATGGAGCTTCGCTGCGCAAGCAACGAAACGCTCAATCCCGGAAAGCTCATTGAAAGCCTGATAAAGTTTGCCGGCCTTGACATCGATATCGATCAGTGCCGCATCACAAGAAAAGAACTGCTGGCGAAAGACAGCCTTGGAAGGAAGGTGACGGTTTTTGAAGCGTATTGATAACGGAAAAAGTCCGGATCTTAAGATCTGGATAGTCACATTCATAGTTTCAGCTGTCCTGATCTTTGCAGGACACCTGGCTGCAGCCAAAGGCAGCCACGTTCTTTCAAACACTAACTCC
>CAMYWZ010000167.1 GCA_947302945.1 uncultured Bacillota bacterium | reverse complement strand
AGTGATGGCGGAATATCAGCCGGAAGAGGCCGCTATAGAGCAGCTGTACTTCAACACCAACCAGACAACGGCAATATTCGTAGCGCAGGCAAGGGGAGTCGCAATACTAGCCTGCGCCAACAGCGGCCTGTCCATCTACGAATACACGCCTCTTCAGATCAAAACTTCCATCACCGGTTACGGCAGGGCGGAAAAGAAGCAGATGCAGAACATGGTCCGCATGTATCTGGGGCTCGAGGAAGTCCCCAAACCCGACGACGCGGCGGACGCACTCGCCGCAGCCATCTGCCACAGCAGGATGAACAGCGCAAGAAGAAAGAGCTTCATGATGAAGTAGGAAAGAAAGATGATACATTACATCAAAGGAAAGATCACCGAAACCAGCCAGGGCATGGTCGTGATCGAAAACAACGGAATAGGCTACGAAGTCTACGTTCCGCTCGGCGACGCGGCATACAAAGCAGGTGACGGGGAAGTTACGATCTACACATCGATGCAGGTCAAGGAGGACGGGATAACGCTGTTCGGCTTTTCCGACAGGACCGCTCTTACCATGTTCGATCTGCTTGTGACAGTTTCGGGAGTGGGCGGCAAAGGCGCCATGGCCATACTCTCGGCACTTACGCCTTCAGAGCTGCAAAAGGCTGTAATTTCAGGCAACTATAAGGCTATAACCACAGCCAACGGCATAGGTAAAAAGATCGCGGAGCGCATCATACTCGAGCTTCGCGACAAGATGGAAAAGCTCGGATACACTGCATCTTCAGGGATCTCTCCGGCAGTAAAGCAGGCTCCGATAATAGGAGAAAGAGCAAAGGCAGTCAATATGCTCATCGCTACAGGAGCAAACAAGTCGGACGCCGAAAAGGCGGTGGCATCCATTGAGGACGACAGCCTCAAGGCCGGACAGTACTTCATGCTTGCAGCTAAAATGTTCAAGTAATACGAAACAGAGGACGTTATGGACGACAGAATAGTCAGCACATCCATGCACCCGGATGAAGAGTTCATGGAGAGCAAGATCAGGCCGCAGCGCTTCGAGGACTTCTCGGGACAGACCACGGTCGTGGACAATCTTAAAATATATATGCAGGCCGCAAAACTTCGCGGCGAGCCTTTAGACCACGTGCTTTTCTACGGTCCCCCGGGCCTTGGAAAGACAACGCTTGCAGGCATCATCGCCCGCGAGATGGAAGGGCACTTTTACATCACTTCAGGTCCGGCGCTCTCAAAGCCGATCGACCTCGCGGCTGTCCTTACCGGGATAGAGCAGGGCGACGTCCTTTTCATAGACGAGATACACCGTTTGAACCGTGTTGTGGAGGAGATCCTATACTCCGTCATGGAGGACTTCCGTCTTGACATCATGCTTTCCAAAGGCATGGGCGCGGGCGTAGAGAGCATCGATATCCCCAAATTCACGCTTATAGGCGCAACGACCAGGGCCGGAAGCCTTTCCGCTCCCTTAAGGGACCGCTTCGGAATAGTCGAAAAGTTCGATCTTTACGATATCAAAGAGCTTTCGCAGATCCTGCGGAGGTCTTCGCGCATACTCGGAATAGATATGGACGAGGCTTCTATAAAGCTTCTCGCTAAGCGTTCGCGCGGCACGCCCCGTGTTGCCAACAGGCTCCTTAAGAGGGTAAGGGACTTTTCGCAGGTCAAAGCCGGCGGCTCCGTCAGCACGGACGTGGTGGAGATGACACTCGACGCTCTGCGCATAGATTCCCTCGGTCTGGACAGTCTGGACCGCAGGATACTCGAATTCATCATTACGAAATACCACGGAGGCCCCGTCGGGATCGATACCATTGCAGCTTCTCTCGGAGAAGAAAGGGTAACGATCGAAGACGTCTGCGAGCCTTATCTCATGCAGCTCGGGCTTCTTCAGCGCACTCCCAAGGGCCGCATGGTATCGGACGAAGCCTACAAGGTCATGGGCCTTCCCAAAGACAGCAGCGATAAGCCAGCTGAAGGCGGAGAGGAGCAGCTTCGCCTCATATGAACGTCTCGGATTTTGATTATGAACTTCCCGAAGAGCTTATAGCTCAGCGCCCCTCGGAAAAGCGCGACGCATGCAAACTCCTTGTTCTGCACACGGAAACAGGCCGGCTGGAACACCGCGTTTTTTCCGATGTTTTAGAGTACTTAAGACCCGGAGACTGTCTTGTTTTCAACGATTCAAAAGTCATACCGGCCAGGCTTTTCGGCACAAGAAGGGGGACCGGAGCGAAAGTCGAGTTTTTGTTTTCGCGCAAGATCGGCGGAAACACCTGGGAGACTCTCGTAAAACCCGGAAGGCGCTGCAAAACAGGCGACATCATAGATTTTGACGAGGGCCTCTCCGCAAAGATCACAGGATATTCTGAAGACGGCACACGCATAGCTGAATTCATCTGCGAAGGAGAACTCATGCAGGCTCTTGACCGCCTCGGCAGGATGCCTCTTCCGCCATACATCCAGCGCGAAAGCGATGAAAAGGACAAGGAGACTTACCAGAACGTCTACGCTAAGGAGGAAGGCTCGGTAGCATGCGCTACTGCTGGCCTTCACTGGACTCCGGAGCTTATAAAGGCTGCGGAAGAAAAGGGCGTCAGGACCGCTTACGTAACGCTGCATGTAGGCATCGGAACGTTCCGCCCGGTCAAAGCCGAAAAAGTCGAAGACCACCACATGCACTTCGAAAGCTACACAGTATCCGAAGAAGCCGCAAAGATCATTAACGATACTAAAGCTGCCGGCGGGCGCATCATCTGCGTAGGAACTACTGCCTGCCGAACCATAGAAAGCGCGGCAGTGCTAAGCAACGGTTGGCAGCTTGCTGCAGGAAGCGCAGATACAGGGATCTTTATCTATCCCGGCTACGAATTCAAGCTGACAGACTGCATGATCACAAACTTCCACCTCCCAAAATCCACTCTTCTCATGCTCGTGAGCGCTCTTGCTGAGATCAAATCGAAAAACCGCCCTGAAGAGAGCGGCCGCAAAATGATCCTGGATGCATACGCAGAAGCAGTAAAGCTGCGCTACCGTTTCTTTTCTTACGGCGACGCTATGTTCATAACAGACTAGAAGTGCACGTTTTCCATGAATACCGATACAAATCCGCTGATGTCATGAGCTGAGATGAAGTTTATTGTATATGCAGTTCCATTATAGGCGCACGCATAACATTCCGCCGGGATACTGGCATCGGAATAGTTCTGTGTATATTTGAAATACTTGTATTCAATACCGTTGACAGTTTTTGAAGAAACGTCATATTGGCTCAGATCTATAGCTTCTTCGACAGTCTTGTTTTCAAAATAGACCATCATTACCTGGAAATAAGTCTCGCCTCCCTGAGTATAACTGAGCATGCTTACCTGGCCCATCGTATCCGAATGGAGGTCGGAAATGTTCTCCCTGTAGTAAAGATCCTTGTGATGGCTCTCATAAGAGAGCTCTATTTCATTACCTTCAATGGTGACTGTGGGTTCCTTTGATCCTTTTCCTCCATTGCCGCCGTTATTACCGCTGTTTTCTTTGGGAGATCCGCATGCGGATAAAACAACAACAAGGAATATGGTTAATAAAAAGCATATTTTTTTCTTCATGATATTTATTCTCCTGTAATTTATCTGTACAGATTATAACACTTTATTGCAGGTCTGAAAATAAAAAAAGACATTGAATGATCCGCAGCGAATATAAGAGCAGGAGGGGTATGCTGTGTCAAGACATGACGAGATCAAAGCATCCTA
>CAMYWZ010000166.1 GCA_947302945.1 uncultured Bacillota bacterium | reverse complement strand
GGCCACATCAAGTTCTTCTTTAAGGAGAGCGCCGGCCAGATGTACTCCATGACGGACCCCGAAGACGAGATACAGATAAAGGACGCGGCGCTTCCCGAATACAGCGCGGAGGGCGTTTGCATAGTCGTAGGCATCTCCCCGGAAGCGCTGGAGGACATAGTAAAGCTTCACTATCCCGGGGCGGTATAGAAATGAACGGGCCGGCACTGCCGGTCCTTTTTTTGCAGGGAGCGGAAAATGGCAGGAAAAAACTACGAAAAGATGGAGCAGGGTGCCAGAGAGCTTTTCCTTAAAGCTGATCAGAAAAGGATCATAAAGACCTGGGACCTTGGATCGGACGAGGACTTCATCTATCTGGAGTTTTTCTCGCAGCCGATCAGGATAGACCGAAGGACCGCTGAGATATCAGCTTTTCTGGGCGGTCCGCACAGGATCCGGGAAGCGGAGCAGCAGGAGGAAAAATCTGAGCCGGGCCTTCCAGAGACCTTTCCCTTGAACGGGACGATCAATGAGTCCATGGTGCTCTTCGACATACTCACGAGGCCGCGTGCGGCAGCAGCCGGAGGGTGGGCTTCGATAAGCGATCTGGGCGGAGTCATAGGGGCAAGCCATGACAGGACGCTCAGAAACGAGCCGCAGGCGGCGAAGTTCGCCGGACGTTGCGAAAAGCTTGCGAGTTCCTGCCGCGCCCTGGGCGGCACGCCGGAGAGCAAGGCGGATGTGGGCTTTTCGATCCCTGTCTTTAAGGACATGCGCATGCTGTTTCAGTTTTGGGACGCGGATGAGGAGTTTCCCGCCAGCATCAAGTATCTCTTCGACAAAAACGCCCTGCAGTTCATGCACTACGAAGCGCTCTGGTACCTTATGAAATGCTGCTATGAGCGCATAGCCTGGCAGTTCGATTATATGTAACTAAAAGCAGCTGCGCCAATTGGCCGCTGCTTTTTTATTTTGGTTTTCGCACCAAAAGGACCGTCCCTGAGGTGCGTTACAGGATCTCTTTGGTGAACTTTTCGAGCGGGTTGTCTTTGAGCTCTTCGATGCGGCCGGTGTCCACGAGCTGGGCGAGCTGGGGGTCGATGGGCATCTCGGCAGTGTGCGGGATGCCGTACTGCAGGGCCAGCTTCTTGATGTGGCTTTCGCCGAAGGGGCGGAGGATCTTGCCGCAGTCCGGGCACTTGATGTAGCTCATGTTCTCAACGAGGCCTATGACCGGGATGCTCATGAGATTGGCCATCTTTACGGCCTTTTCGACTATCTTGCCGACCAGCTCCTGAGGGCTGGTGACGACCACGATGCCTTCAAGCGGCAGGCTCTGGAAGATGGTGAGGGGCACGTCGCCCGTTCCGGGGGGCATGTCGATGAACATGACGTCCTCTTCGTTCCACCAGACCTCGGTCCAGAACTGCTTGATGACGCCGGCGATAACGGGGCCGCGCCAGACGACGGGGTCGGTCTCGTTCTCGATGAGAAGGTTGAGCGAGACGACGTCTATCCCAAGGCGGGTGACTGCCGGGATGAGGCCGAATTCGCAGGCGGTGAGCTGCTCCTTAAGGCCGAAGGCCGTGGGGATGGACGGGCCGGTGACGTCCGCGTCCATGATGGCGGTCTTAAGGCCGGCCTTTGCGGAGGCGCAGGCCATCAGGGAGGTGATCATGCTCTTGCCGACGCCGCCCTTGCCGGACACGACGCCGAACACCTTTTTTACGTTTGAAGCCTGATTGAGGTAAGCCCTCATATCCATATCTTCTCTGTCGCCGCAGCCTTCCACGCCGCAGCTGCTGCAGTTGTGATCACAGTCTGCCATCAGAATCCACCTCCTATAAGTATGAAAATATAAACGCCTACGCCAAGCACCATGATCGCTGCCAGCGCCAGCGCCATGATGCGCACGAAGAGCTGTTTTCTCTGAGTTTTCCTGTTTCCAGCCATTTCGGCCTCCTGTTTTATTCATCAGCGGCGCGTATTGCTGCCGCTTTAATTGCCTACTGCAGCCTTGGGAAGACGTCGGGCTGGCTTTCCGGCTCGATGCCGGTCTCCGCTGCCATCTTCGCGAGCTCTTTGATCATTTTTTCCAGGGAAAATGATGCCTCCTGCCCCTGCGCGGCAGTTTCCTCCGGGACGTCTTCCGTAAGGACGCCCTTGTCGAGGATCTCTATCTCGAGCTTTTTGCGGCCGTCGAACAGGCCCTTGAGGCTTATGGAATAGTCTATGAAGAGCTTGCCGTGGCCGCCGAAGGCAAGGAAATCCCCGGAGATGTCGTTGGTGACGATCTCCATGCCGATGTTGCCTAAAGGCGTGGCGTAAAGCCCGCGCACCCTGCGGCCTTTTTCGAACACCATCTCCGTGCCGCCCGCTCCGCTGCCGCCGCGGCGCATTCTTACACGGGTGGGGGTGACAGTGAGGCTTGCGGTAGCGCCGTCAAGGCCGGAGAGCTCGGTCTCTTCGTACTGGATCAGCGTGGTGCTGCCGCGCTTGGAGAGCTTTCCTTCGGTCGTGAACTCTATGCCGGTGTTATCTTTGATTTTCAGTATTATATCTTTCATATCCGTATTGAATGATCTTTTCGACGATCTGGGTGTAGGTTAGCCCGGTCGCCATGAAGAGCATGGGGAACATGCTGATGCTTGTAAAGCCCGGGATGGCGTTGATCTCGTTGATGTAGATGTCGCCCGTGGACTTATCCATCAGGAAGTCCACGCGGGCGAAGCCGCAGCAGCCGCAGGCTTTGTAGGCGGTCTTCGCGCTTTCGCGGATCTCGTCCGCCTGCGCTTTCGTGATGTTTGCGGGGACGAGGGTCTTGCTCTGGGAGTTGTTGTATTTGGCGTCGTAGTCGTAGAAGACCGCGTCCGGGACGATCTCGCCGACGGCGGAGGAGAGTAGCTCCTCGTTGCCCATGACGGCTGTCTCCAGCTCGCGGGCGTCTATGCCCTGCTCGGCGACGATGCGGAAGTCGTATTTTGCGGCGAACTTAAGGGCCGGGATGAGCTGGTCGGGGCTTTCTATGCGGGTGATGCCAACAGAGGAGCCCATGTTGGCGGGCTTGATGAAGAGCGGGTACTTAAGCTCTTTATCGATGCGGGCTTTTATTTCAGGGCCAATCTGGTCCGCTGTGAGCGCGACGTACGGTGCCTGCTTAAGGCCGGCGTCCGCGAAGATCTCCTTGGCGACTATCTTGTCCATGGTGGTTGCGGTGCCGACGACGCCGCTGCCGGCGAAGGGAATGCTTATGAGCTTTAAAAGGCCCTGCACCGTGCCGTCCTCGCCGTTGGGGCCGTGGAGGACGGGGAAGACGAAGTCGCAGATGTCCTTGAGGCTCTTTCCGCCGGTGCCGAGGAGCGCGACCGCAAAGTGAGCGGGGTCGTCCGCGAGGTCCTTGCGGGCTTTGGCTTCCCAGGCGCCTGGGGCGATGTCTTCGATGGGTCCTTCGTAGAGCAGCCACTCGCCGTCTTTGGTAATGCCTATGGTGATGATATCGTATTTTTCTTTATCGATGGCCTTGATGACGGACGTTGCCGAGACGCGGCTGACTTCGTGCTCTCCGGACTTGCCGCCGAACAGAACTGCTATCCTTGTCTTGCTCACGAGGGTGCCCTCCTTTGGATTTCTTATCGTATTATACCACAAAAAACGAACTTTTGGGACGGTTCTTGAAGTTCACAGGATGGTCTTGAAGGGACCGGTCTTTGCGAGAGAGAAGTAGGTGGGGCCGGCGCCGCAGAGCATGGCGCGCGGCGCGGAGGCGCCG
>CAMYWZ010000165.1 GCA_947302945.1 uncultured Bacillota bacterium | reverse complement strand
TCGTATATAACTACCTCGGCACCAGCGACGTCGCCATACTCACCCAGCTCAACAACGACTACTCCAAAGCCAAAGGCGAGCAGTTCGCGGACCGCCTTTCGGAGCTCTCGGGAGTGGGCTACATACCCGTCACCGCTTTCAGCACGCAGAGCACCGATCTTGAAGCCATACTCAGGGCTTTCGCGCAGCTGGGAGCAAAAGTCATATACCTTCCGGAGACAGCCGAAACAGCAAAGGAGGTCCTGGCAAAGGCAGATGAACTCGCCCTGAAGTTCGACTGGGTAGGCACCAGCGAATGGGACGGAGCCGGCCTTGAGGACGTATACTTTACCGTCGACTACGCTGCCGACGGGAACCAGACGTCCATGACAGTCAGGTTCAATCAGGCTTACGCGGACAAATACGGCAAGGACAAGACTCCTCCCCAGGAAGCCGCCCTGGGCTTCGACGCCTACCTCCTCGCATTAAAAGGGATGGAAGAGGCAGGCACGGCAAAATACGGCTACATGATCGCGGGCAGGATCAACAACGTCAAGGATCTTGAAGGCGCGACAGGCATCATAACCATGAACGGGACCGGAGACCCGGTAAAAAGCATAATCATAAACAAGTCTTCCGGCGGAAAACAGACGACAGTCGATACCGTGGATCCCGCCAGAGAAGAACCCGTACAGGACACAGAAAACACAGCAGATACAAACAGTTAAAGGAGCAGCAATGAAAGAACAGATCATAGGCGTGCTTGAACAGATCAGGCCCTTCCTTCAGAGAGACGGCGGAGACGTCGAATTCGTGGACTATACCGACGACAAGATCGTCCTCGTAAAACTCCAGGGACACTGCGCCGGATGCCCTCACGCCCAGGCTACCATCAAGGGCGGCATAGAAGCCATACTCAGGGAGCAGTTCCCGGATGCGGTCGCGGCAGTAGAAGCGGTAAACTAACGAAATAGACAGGTCTTCGATCAGGATATGAGTTCAGCGAAGAAGAAAGTTAAGATCAGATGGGGCAGACTGCTTCTGTCCGTGTTTTTGCTTGCAGTCATAGCGTTTGCAGGCCTTTTGTTCTGGCCTCTTCCCGAAGAGCCCGAACCGCCCACGCCGCCTGAGCTTCCGGACCTTAAAAAACCGGTAATGTCGGAGGCGGAAGATAACGGACGCGCGCCGGATCTGACGTATCTCACAATACGCTGCGCCGGGGACATCATGGGACACATGTCCCAGATCTACGCCGCGCAGAGGGGCGACGGCAGCTACGACTTTTCAGAAAACTACGAATTCGTCTCGCACTACTTCAAAGAGGCGGACATCTCCATGGCGAACTTCGAGACCACCTTCAGCGGCGACGGCACCTATTCCGGATACCCGCGCTTCGATTCGCCCGAGATGATCGCCACCAATGCGCGCGACGCAGGCATTAACGTTGCCATATTCGCCAACAACCACATGGGCGATACGGGCCTTAACGGAACCATCAACACAGTCAACGTCCTCCGGGCCAACGAATATCTGGCCGTGGTAGGAGCAAGGACCTCTCCCTCCGAGCCCCGTTCGGCCGTCGTAGAGGCCAAGGGGGTAAAGATAGGCATAGTCGCGTACACCTACGAAAGCCCCTACTCGTACCGCAACGTAAACGGCAACCGCATCGATCCGGACTACGTAAACTCCTTCCGCTACGGGGGCAATTACGTACTGGACGAAGATCTGGCAAACATCAAGGCGGAGATGGACTGGTGCAGGGCAAACGGCGCCGAGATCCTGATCTGCTACTTCCACTGGGGCACCGAATACAAAACGTCACCGGACGGCGATGACGTTGCGCTTGCCCGCTTCGCGGCTGAAAACGGAGCCGACATCATCTTCGCGAGCCACCCGCACGTGCTCCAGCCCATAGGCTATGTGAACGTCGAAGTCCCGCTCAAGGAAGTCCCGGAAGACGTCCCCGTTTATCATGAACCGCCCGTCAAAGAGCCGGAACCGGAACCCGAACCCGTAGAAGAACCGGAAGAGGAGCACTGGATCATAAGACTCAGAAAGGCCTTCGGCCTGATCAAGGAGCCGGAACCCGAACCTGAACCTGAGCCGGAACCCGAACCTGAACCCGAACCGGAGCCCGAACCGGAACCGGAGCCGGAACCGGATCCCAAACCCACCACCTATATCAAGACCGTCCCCGTGTATTATTCCATGGGCAACTTCATCTCCAACCAAAGGTACGAAGAGCTTGCAAACTCCTATGGTTCTGCAACCGCCCGCCGCACCGAACAGGGCATGATCGCGAACGTGCAGATCCTCTACAACAGGGACACCGGAGAGATCAAATACAAGAACGTCAGCTGCATACCCACCTGGGTCGACAGATATGAAGGACGCTCGCACTACCAGATAGTTCCTCTTGACGAGACCATAGGCAGCAACCGCGCGCTGGACATTTCCGGACACAGAGACCGCGCCTACGATGCGCTGGAGTACATCACGAACCTCGTCGGAGCCGGATTCATCTATCATGGAAACTGAGTGAAATCTAAAAGCGGGCCTCATCGACGGGCCCGCTTTTTTAGTACCTGTTGTGCACTTTTTCCGCAAAGCACATGACGTCTTTGATCTCTATCACCGTGCCGTCGTCCAGAACGGCTTTGCCGCTCATCCTGCCGAATACCTGGTGCTGGTCTGAGACCAGGATCTTGAAGTCCAGCTTGGCCGCCCTGTCGAGGACCGGAACGAAGTCCATCTCAAAGCGTCCGTCCGAGGACGTGAACGTCCACGGATCCATGTAGCCGCTTTCCGGGATGTTGAACGTGATGTCATCCAGCTTGTGCACCTTGCCGTTCCAGAAGATGACGTTCTCCGAGGCCGCCTTGGTGTTTCCGAATCCGTAGCCTATGTTGAAGCCGAAGGCGTTTCCGTTCACGTCCGCATTGCCCGAGCCCCAGAACCAGGTGTTGTCGTAGGTCCAGACGCCGCGGCCCCAGTCGAGCGTGCCGAAGTCGGTGGCGGGATCGAACTCGTAGCGCGTGCCGTCGTACTCGATCCAGCCGCTCGCGCGCATGCAGTTGATCTTCTGGTTGTAGTAGAAGTGGTGCTTCTGGTCCCACGGCGTGGCGATGACCATCGAATCCATGGGCGGCTGCGCGAGCACGATGTCGGCCTTGAGGCGCTTGCCGTCGCAGAACTCCTCGAAGTTGCAGCGGATGTGACGCGTCGCGCCCTCGACCGAGAAGGACATCTGGAGGCGCTTGTCGCGGTAGGTCGTGAAGCCCTTCTCGGAGCTCGACGGCAGGCGCACCTTGCCCATCGGGAAGGGGTTCAGGATCGTCTCGGTATGCTGCCAGGACCTCTCGCCGAACGTGAGCAGCGACACCGACTGCAGGCCGATGTAGCCGTCGTCCGAGATCGTGAACGCCGCCCCGAAGCTGTCGGCGAGCACCAGGTAGTAGTCCCACTCCTTGATGCGCCACGCCGGCGCCTTGATCATGGAGCGCCGATACTCCTGGACCAGCGAGCGCGACCATCCCGGCTCGCGCAGCTCGCCCGCATCGTCGAGCAGCAGTTTCAGCCGCTCCCAGGCGCTCCGGCTGGTTGTTATCCGGTGCGCGGTATGCAGGATATGCTCTCCGTGCTGCAATCCCCACATTTCCCGGATCGCGACGATCTCATTTTTCCCGTTCCGACGGGGAACCGCGTACCCGAACCTGCTGTGAGTCCATAGCTGATCCTCCTTCCTGTCTGTCATTGTACCATAGGATTGTTTAATGT
>CAMYWZ010000164.1 GCA_947302945.1 uncultured Bacillota bacterium | reverse complement strand
GGTTTTCGGGCATCTAAAGCGGCGCGGCTCCCCCGCGCGTGCGCATGCCCATCATGGAGTTGTTGCTGACGTAAAATGCCATGCAGTATCTCCTTAAAACAACAGATAAGCTATTATCCCTTAAACTCCGCGAAAAGTCAAGGGGTTTTGGCTATTCCTCCTCCGGGCCGAAATCTATGAGCTCGTCCTTAAGCGCAGCAAAGTCTGCGATGCAGCCTGTCATTTGTGCTGTTCGGGCACTTTAAGCTGGACGAGTATGATGGCGGCGAAGAGGAGGACGCAGCCGAGGAGCTCGCGGGGAGTCATGGCTTCTGAGAGGATGACCCAGCCGGCGAGGGCCGCGAAGACGGCCTCGAGGCTCATGATCAGAGAGGCGGCTTCAGGCTTTGTGCGCTGCTGTCCGATAAGCTGCAGGGTGTAGCCGACGCCTGCGGACATGATGCCCACGTAGGCTATGGATATCCTGGCGGCCCAAATGCCCTCAAGCGTAGGAGTTTCAGCAATCAGCGCCCAGATGGACGACCCGATCCATGACACGAAAAACTGCAGGAAGCTCATCTTGATGGGGTCCGCGTCCGACGCGAAATGGTCCGCGCAGAGTATGTGGCCCGCGAAGACCACGGCGCAGCCGAAGACGTAGATGTCGCCCGCACCAATCGAAAAGCCCTCCTTGATGCACAGAAGGTACATGCCTGCGGCGCCTATCAGCACCGCGACCCAGGTCTTAAGCCCCGCCCTGCGGCGGAAAACTATGGCCCCGAATATAGGCACGAAGAGCATGTACATCGAAGTGATGAAGCCCGCCTTGCCGGCCGTCGTGTACTGTATGCCTATCTGCTGCAGGTTGTTGGCGACGGTTATGAAAAGGCCGCAGCCCACGCCCCCCAGAAGCGTGGCGCGGTTGAACTTAAAGACTTCTTTGGGTCCCCGGATGATTGCGACAAGTATCCCCAGAAATATCGCAGCCAAAAGACAGCGGGCCGCCATGAAGGTGACAGGCGGCACGTGATCCATGCCCTCGACCTGGAAGACGAAGGCTACGCCCCAAATGAAAGCGGCGCCGAAAAGCGCCAGGGGACCTGCTATGCTGTTTTTCTTAGTATTTGGATCGTTCATTTGCGTTGCAACTGGAATTCAGTTCGGCACGGGGAGAACCGTCCCTGATGGTGCGGCACCGGGAGAACCGTCCCTGATGGTGCGTCAGAAGAGGCTGCTGAGGGCTTGCCAGATCATGGGGAGGAACATGGCGGGGAGGAAGTTGGCGACTTTGATCTTTGTTATGCCGAGCATGTTGAAGCCTATGCCTATCAGGAAGAGGCTGCCTATCTGTGAGGAAAGCGCGACGACTTCAGGCAGGAGCACCGGCTCCAAAAGCCCGGACAGCGCCACTAAAAGCCCCTGGTAAACAAGAACGAAGAGCGCCGAAAGCCCCACGCCCACGCCGTACGTCGCGGCAAGCGTGATGGAGCTGATGCCGTCCAGCGCGCCTTTGGTGTAATACGTGGTGTGCACGTGCTGTATGCCCGATTCGAGCGCCCCGATGAAGGTCATGGAACCTATGCAGAACAGCAGGACAGCCTGCACGAAGCCCTCGGAAAAACCGCCGCCCTTGCCGCCGAGCTTCTTCTGCACCCAGGCGCCCAGACGGTTAAGCTGCTTATCTATGTCTATGAGCTCGCCTATGGCGGTGCCGACCACCATGAATATCAGCGCCTTGATGGGCTCCGTGATTCCCATCGCGCCTTCAGCGCCCATGAGGATCACGAAAAGCGCGAAGAGCTGGAATACTCTCTCCGCGATGCGCTTTACCTTCTCCGAACGGAAGATGCATCCTATGACGGTGCCGAGGATCACAAGGCCCGTATTTGCAAGCACTCCAAGAAAAATGTCCATGCGCAAATTATAGCACCGAATGCTCTTGCCCGCAATTTGATTTTAGTGTATTATATAGAATAGCTAAAAATAATCTTCACGATTTTTGATAAGGGGAAAACTATGTTTGGAAGAAGAAGAGAGCCGGATCCTCCCGTAATCACCGAAGAGGAAGCCAAGAAGTTCGAAGCACCGGAAGAAAAGGCGCCGGAACCGGTCAAGCCCGTATTCACGCCCGCAGCCTCCACCAAGATCGGTGAAGGCATCACCATGATAGGCAATTTCGACACCAAAGATCCGGTCGAGATCAACGGCACCCTGCGCGGAAACATCAGGTCCACAAACAGCGTCGCCATCACAAAGAACGGTTCGCTCATCGGCGAAGCCGCCCTCGACTCCATGAAAGTCGACGGCCGCATCGACGGCACCGTGCTCTGCAACGCCAGCGCCGTATTCACTTCCACCGGCAGCATGAAGGGCAACCTCTCCACCGGCACCCTCAGGACCGACGACGGCGCGGTATTCGAAGGCAAGCTCAATATGCTTCCGCCCAAGAAGGCTGCCGCAAAGCCCGCCGAGCCCAAGCCTGCCGCTGAGGCGCCAAAACCCGCCGAGGAAGTAAAGCCCGTCCACAACGAGCTCGAAAAAATGACGCTTCAGGAAGCTTTTGCGAAAGAAAAACCTGCTGAATAGTGTTGACAAGCCAAAATTCGAAGCGTATTATATACACAACATTTCGAAAGGAAAGTTGTATGAAACACACAAATTGTTCATCTTCATCGTCTTCCTGGTCCTGCTCCTCCTGGGTGCAGAGGTTTTGAATACGAGCTTTCCGATGAACGAATAATATGCAGACTACCGGAAGGCAAACCCTTCCGGTTTTTTTAGAGGCAAACAAATGGAAGACAGAGTTTACAATTTTTCAGCAGGTCCAAGCCAGCTGCCGCTGCCGGTGCTCGAAGAGGCTCAGAAAGAGCTCCTCAGCTACCCCGGCGCCGGAACTTCGGTCCTTGAGATGAGCCACCGCAGCAAGGCGTTCGAAAGCATCATAGGCGATGCCGAAAACCGCCTGCGCCGCCTCATGAACGTCCCGGATGGCTACGCGGTCCTCTTCCTTCAGGGCGGAGCCACGCTGCAGTTTTCGATGGTCGCCATGAACCTTGCGGCCCGCGGCGACACGATGGCCTTCATCCGCTCCGGCCAGTTCTCCACCAAAGCCATGCAGGAAGGCGCCCGCTGGGGCAACGCCGTCTGCGTCGCAAGCTCGGAGGACAAGAACTTCAGCTACATCCCCAGGATCGACCCGGCCGCGTTCCCCAAAGATGCCAGATTCCTGCACTTTACGGGAAACAACACGGTCTTCGGCACGGCCTTCTGGCAGCTGCCGCAGATCCCGGCTGAGGCTAAGGCAAACGGCTGCCGCCTCGCCGGCGACTGGTCCTCATCGATCCTCGGCATGAACATCGACGTCACAAAGCACGACCTCATCTACGCAGGCGCGCAGAAGAACATAGGGCCCGCGGGAGTCACGGTGGTCATCCTCAAGAAGGACATCCTGGACCTGCCCATAGACCCGGTCCTTCCGATAATGATGCGCTACAAGGTCATGGCCGACGGCAAGTCCATGTACAACACCCCGCCCTGCTTTGCGATCTACGTATCCGGCCTGGTGTTCAAGTGGGTCGAGGAGAACGGCGGTGTCGCAGGAATGGAGAATCGCAACAGGGAAAAGGCCGCGCTGCTCTACGACCTCATCGACGATTCGGACTTCTACACCGGCCTCGCCGCAAAGGATGACCGATCTATCATGAACGTCACCTTCACCCTCCCCAGTCAGGAGCTTACCGCCGAATTCTTAAAACTCGCCGAAAGCCGCGGCATGATAAACCTCAAAGGCTACCGCACGGT
>CAMYWZ010000163.1 GCA_947302945.1 uncultured Bacillota bacterium | reverse complement strand
ATGCCTTCCCCTTCAGGGGAAGGCTTCCAGTACCCTTTCTCCTGCTTCAGCCCTTCCTTGAGCCTTATCGCTCCCTCGTTCCTCTCGTATATGCAGCGCACCGGGCATCCGCGCTCCGCAAGGACCTCGCTCAAAAGCCTGTATATCAGGTCTTTCCGCTTCTCGGTCCCAAGGCAGAGCACCTCAGTGACCAGCACGTCTTCAAACTTGTCCACGGTGAGCCCCGGGAAGCTGTCCGCCTCGCCGAATATCAACCTGCAGCAGTTGAAGTCCTGCCCCATCACCGTCCGCCTGTAGTCGACAGCGTATTCCACGCGTCTCCTCCAGAAGGCCTCGTCGAACCTGTCGTTGGTGTTCCTCGAAATGATGCGTACCCTGATCTTCGAGGCGTCGTTTATGAAGCCGCTGCCCATCCAGCTGCCCTTCTCGGTAAAGACGTCGACGATGTCTCCGCCCTCGTAAGGCTGATCGGGCCCGGAAGTCTCCTCGCCGTACACCCACGGGTGCCCGCTCTTAAGGAGCTTTTCGGCTTTTTTATTGCATATGACCTTAGGATAGGGTCTTTCCACTTCGTCTTCCTCTGCTGACCGGCTGCAGTGCTAAACCAGATCTTTCCCGATCAGGCTTCTTACTTCCTCAAGGCTCATGCCCTTTTCAGCCGCGATCCTTGCCAGATCCTCGTATTCGATCTTTGAGCGGACCACTCCGTAGCCTTCGGAGCGCTTTACCCGGATCGGTCCGAGCTGCGTCTCAACGGTTTCTATATTGCGCTTTAAATTGTATCGCTTCATATCGAGCCTGCGCACGCCGAGCGTCGTGGTGTGCCTGAGCATCAGCTCCGCCATCCTGTCCGCATCCCGCGGGAGGCAGATAACGGAAAGCAGCACTCCGGGGCGGCTCTTTTTCATGCCTATGGCCTGGGTGAAAACGTCCCTGGCGCCAGCCTTAAAGAGCTCGTCGATGGCGTATCCCAGCTCCTCGCCTGTCATGTCGTCCAGGTTGCATTCCAGCTTGACTATGGACCCGTAGAGGTCCTTGTCAGCTTTGGCGCTATTGCCTGCAGCACCCGCGCTTTCGGCCGCAGCCTCCGCGCTCTCCCCAAGGAACGCTCTGACGCAGTTCGCCTGCTCAAAGTCCTTGCTGCCCATGCCGCAGCCTATGGCTGCAACTGCCATGACCGGCATCTGCCCGAAGGACTGCGCGAAGTACCTGAGCAGCGCGGCTCCTGTGGGAGTGCAGAGCTCCCCCCTGATCCTGCCGCCGTAGATGGGCACGCCTTCAAGAAGCAGTGCAGCCGCCGGCGCAGGCACAGGAAGCACCCCGTGCGCGCAGCGGACGCTGCCGCTTCCAACGTGTACCGCCGAAGCAGCGACCTTTTCCGCGCGTATTTCATCCATCAGAAGGCACACGCCTACTATGTCCGCAACGGCATCCATCGCCCCGACTTCGTGGAAGTGCACCTGATCCGCAGGCTTTCCGTGGACCCTGCCCTCCGCGTCCGCAAGGAGCGCGTAGACGCCTTTGGCGTCCTTCTTTACTTTCTCCGGTATATCAAGCCCGTCTATGAGCGCATTAATGTCTGCGAGGCTGCTGTGCTCATGCCCTTCATCCGCGTGCACGTGGACATGGCCATGTTCCTCATCCTCATGCGCGTGGCAGTGGCAGTGCTCCCCGTCCGCCTCATGAACGTCATCCGAGATCTCTTCCATGCCGCCGGTAAACACCCTTACGTGAGTGCCCAGGATGCCGCATTTTTCAGCCTTTTCAGCCGCAACAGAAACGCCCGGCAGCCCCAGCGAGTTCATCTTCGCGATGAAAGCCTCCCTGTCCGGGATCAGTTCCAAAAGCGCAGCCATCAGCATGTCTCCGGCAGCGCCCATATTGCATTCAAAGTACAGAGTCTTCATCTGCGGCATATCCTCCGGCCCTTTCCGGGCCTGCTTCTGATCTTATGGCTTATACTTTTCAAGCAGGGAGTGCATGGGAGAAGCGGCGTTTGCCTTTACGACAGTTTTATACACCGCCCAGCCTTCGCTGTTTTCCTCACCGTCGCTTAAGTAAACGTTCAGCGAACCGTCCTGATTGAAGCCTTCCTGAACGTAGAACGCCTGAGAATCGCTGATCACGATCTTGTAGCAGCTGAAGCCATTATAGTAGTCTTCGGAAGCGGTATCGACCTTGTCCCAGTTCCTTCCGTTGTAATTGATGTAGTCCATCAGCAGCTTCTGGTCGTCTGCGGAAGGCGTGGCCGCAGTCCCGGACGAAGAACCTGACTTTACGTAGCTGATGCCTATAGTCTCGTACTTATCCAGCTTGGGAGTAGCAGCCTTCCTGTCCACGTCGCTCGACATCCTGGGTATCAGGAAGCCGAAAACGAACATCATGACCAGTACGAGTATCAGTATGTCTTTGTATTTCATTCTCAGGTCTCCTTAGTTCCTTAAGCTGTGGATGGGCGCGGGGATGCGTCCTCCGCGGTCCGCGAATTCCTTGCAGGACTTCGTATTTACAGGCATCACGGGGCCCGAGCCTAAAAGCCCGCCGAATTCCACCACGTCTCCGACTTTGCAGCCTGGCGCGGGGATGACCCTTACCGCCGTGGTCTTGTTGTTGATCATGCCTATGGCGGCCTCGTCGGCTATGATGCCCGAGATGGTCTCGGCCGAAGTGTCCCCCGGGATGGCTATCATGTCGAGGCCGACCGAGCAGACGCAGGTCATGGCCTCGAGCTTTTCTATGGTGAGGGCTCCGCTTCTGGCGGCGCGTATCATGCCGGCGTCTTCGGACACGGGAATGAAGGCTCCGGAAAGCCCGCCGACGTTGGAGGAAGCCATGACTCCGCCCTTCTTGACCGCGTCGTTAAGAAGCGCGAGGGCCGCTGTGGTTCCAGGAGCGCCGACGCTCTCAAGCCCCATTTCCTCGAGTATATCCGCTACGCTGTCGCCGACCGCGGGTGTTGGCGCAAGCGAAAGATCCACGATCCCGAAGGGCACGTCCAGCCTTGCGGAAGCCTCCTGAGCGACCAGCTGGCCCATCCTCGTGACCCTGAAAGCGGTGCGCTTGATGGTCTCCGCCACCACGTCGAAGGGCTGCCCCTTGCAGGCTTTGATGGCGCTGTGCACGACGCCCGGTCCGGAAACGCCCACGTTTATGACGCAGCCGGGTTCGCCGACTCCGTGGAAGGCGCCCGCCATGAAAGGGTTGTCCTCCACTTCTTTATGGTGCGGCCCATCATCGCAACGGCGTCCATATTGATGCCTGCCTTGGTTGAACCGATGTTTACAGACGCGCAGACCTTGCCGGTGGTGGCAAGCGCCTCGGGTATGGACTCGATCAGGGCCCTGTCGCCGCCGGTAAAGCCCTTCTGCACGAGGGCGGAAAAGCCCCCGATGAAGTCTATGCCAAGGTCGTCGGCCGCTTTGTCCATGACGCGCGCGAACGGCGTGTAATCAGTGGTCTTGCAGCTTTCGCAGGCTATCGCGATGGGGGTTACCGAAACGCGCTTGTTGATTATGGGTATGCCGAACTCGCGCTCTATGTCCTGCGCGGTCTTTACAAGCTTTTCAGCCTTGCGGCATATCTTTTCGTATATATTATCGCAGCAGACCTTCGGATCCGAATCGGCGCAGTCACGCAGGGAGATGCCCATGGTGACTGTCCTGATGTCCAGGTGCTGCTGGCTTATCATCTCTATGGTCGAGAGGATCTCGGAAGCACTTAACATGAAGACCTCCTAGATCCTGTGCATGGCGTCGAAGATCTCTTCGCGCTGGATGTGGATCTCCAT
>CAMYWZ010000162.1 GCA_947302945.1 uncultured Bacillota bacterium | reverse complement strand
GTAACATGCGTAACTTTTTCAGAATTCGCTTTTGATCATGCCGCAGAGCGTGTTGATGCGGGGGAAGAGGTCCTGCCTCGCGCCGGGAAGGCGCTCGCGCACGGATGCGGAAGCTTCGCTCCAGTTCTGGAGGAAGGGAACCAGCAGGCGGCGCAGCATAGCCATGCCGTTCACGACGGCAAGCTTGCGCTCTATTGCCTCCCCTGAGGCTCCGAAATAACGAGGGAACAGGCCGTCACGGACAAAGCGGGCTTCATCCAGCGACATGCCGGAGATCTTCTCGCAGCGTTCCGGCGCATAGACCGTCGCCATCAGGTAGGCCCATTCGGTCTGCGCAAAATCGAAGAGCGGGTGGCCGCGGCCGGCCTCGCCCACGTCGATCAGGAGGAGCTCCCCGTCCTGGATCATAACGTTGTTCATGTGGAAGTCCCCATGGATGAAGCTGTGTCCCTCGGGGACGGCCTCGATCATTTTGCGCACCAGCGCGAGTTCCTCCGGGTCCACAAAGGGAGCCAGCGCATCCGCAGCCGCAAGATAACGGTCCCGAACGCTGTCAAGCTCGTCCTCTCCGATCTCCACCCTGTGGATCTGCCGGTACATGGCTGCAAACTGATCCAGGAAATCCTCCCGGCGCTCCGGTTCCGCCATCACGGCGGCGGAAAGCACGCCGGCGCGGAACATCTCATAGACTTCGCCGTAACCCTCTTCAGTACGCACCACGTCGTATGAGATGGCGGTGGGCACACCGTGAAAAAGTGCCTGCTTGGACACCTGCATCTCCGCGCGGATCGCGTCCAGAGTCATGTCTTTGACGACCTTGAGAATGCGTTCCTCGTCCAGGCGGTACACGGTGCTGTGGACGCCGGCGCCAAGCTGCGCCAGCCCCTTGACGGAGAGGAAACGCAGCGCCTTTTCCACTTTCATCAGCGCAGTAAAGCCGGTGACATCAAAAATCTCATATAGTTCGGGCGACACGTTCCGTATGGTGAGCCCTGGTCCATTGTCTCTCCGCTGCCGCAGCAACACTCGCAGGCCAGCGCTGGAAATATAGTTCACCTCGGCGGCATCCAGCACGAGCTCCGCGTCAGGATGTCCGGACCGCGCCTTGTTAAGCTCCTGTTCAAAGGCAGCGGCGTTCGTGCTGTCGATACGTCCGGTCGGAAAACATATAAGTATGCCGTCGCTTTCAGTAATTCTCATGCGGGACTCCTTTCCGTGTCCGTCTGCTGCAGCTGTCCTTCCGTGACTAGTGGTTCTGGATGAATCTCTGCTTTTCGACGTAGAGTTCGTTCGAAATGACTCCGGCGTCCAGAAGCTCTTCGAGGCATTTGAGGAGGCGGGCCTGCTGCTCGGCGCTGAATCCTGCCGCCTGGGTGGAGAGCTTTTCGCCGCAGTTTGAGCAGAAGAGCGCGCCGGGAGCTATGGCTGTACCGCATTTTGAGCAGTACGAAGCCCCTGTGCCGGAAGCCCTTGCAGAGGTCTTTATAGCGGTCTGGACTGCAGCCGGTTTATATCCCTGGTCCGGGACAGGTTCCTCTCCGGCCAGGACCTTTAGGATGGCTTTTATCCACTCCTCGATGCGCGCGCGGGCCTTGCCGGGGAGTATGTACTTGCCGAAATGCAGGTTCTCCGTACCCCTCTCGAAGTAGATGGTGAGCCAGGGATCGCTGCGCTCGCCGGTGATGGAGATCTGCGGCTGCCCTTTGCGGTACTTGATCTGGCTGAGCGGGAAGACCTCCTGCTTCTTTCTGAAAGTGCCGTACTCGCACACGATGTTCCTGTTGGTCAGGATGACTTCGGTGGCGCTGCATTTGAACCTGCCTTCAAAAACGACTCCGACTTCCGTGAATATGACATACTCATTGCTGCCAAGGTTATAATCCATCTTTTTGACCTCCCGGCTTTGTATCCTTTACTGTTCTATGGCTTTTCTTATCTTTTCTCTGACGCGCTGAACGGCGTTGCTTATCTGCTTGGGCGTTTTGCCTGTGATATCGGCTATCTCGCGGATGCTCTTACCGGCGGCCATGTACCTGATGACCAGGTGCTCCAGCTTGCTGAACGAGGTGTTTTCGGGCTGCAGCAGCATGCTGAGGATATCGGTATTGATGGCTGCAAGTTCCGGATCGCTGGCGGAGCCGGCCGGGATGGTGTCGGCAAGGGTGCTCTCGCCGTCTTCAAGCGGGTCGGAAAGCGACACGGCGTTGTTTAGCGGAGAGTGCTTTTCCCTTGAGGCGTTCCTTACGGCGCTTACGATCTGGCGGGTGATGAGCAGCTGGGCGTAGGTGGAAAAAGACGCGCCCTGGTCCGGCCTGTAGCTCCTGATGGCTTTTACGAGGCCAATCATGCCTTCCTGGGCGATGTCGTTGCCGTCTCCGCCGGCAATATAATAGATGCTGCCTTTGGCTCTGACGATCTCTTTGTAGCGGATGAGCAGAGCTTCTTCCGCGTCCACGTCTCCCTGCTGGGCAAGTTCCACGAGATTCTCGTCTGTGAGTCCGCTGAAGCTACGCATTCTTTTCGCCTCTCTGCTTTGCGGCTTCGAAGAGCACTATCGCGGCTGCATTCGAGGCGTTGAGCGAATTGACGTGGCCCTTCATGGGGATGGATACTATATAGTCGCTCTTGTCTCGGACTACGCGGGAGACGCCGCTGCCTTCGCCGCCTATGACGAGGGCCAGAGGACCTTTAAGATCCGAGGTTGTGTAGGGCTTTCCGTCCATGTCCACGGAGGCTATCCAAAGGCCTTTGGACTTGAGGAGCTCTATGCAGCGCGAAAGGTTGCCGACCTTGGCTACAGGCACGTATTCTATGGCGCCTGCCGAGGCTTTGGCGACGGTCTCGGTGAGGGAGACCGACCTTCTTGATGGTATTATGACCCCGTGAGCCCCTGCGGCATCCGCCGAACGAAGGATGGCGCCGAGATTGTGGGGGTCTTCGAGCTCGTCGAGGATGATGACGAGCGGGTCTTCGTGCTTTGCTTTGGCGGCGGCGAGGATGTCCTCCACGCCGACGTAGTGGTGCGCCGCGACGTACGCGGCTACGCCCTGATGAGCCTTGCCCGGGGCGAGCTTATCCAGGACCAGCTTGTCCACGTACTGGACGGTGATCCCCTCTTCCCTTGCAAGTCCTGCGATCTGGCGGGCGGAGCCTTCGGCGTCCTTTTGCATGAGGATCTTGTCCACGGGACGGCCGGCCTTGATGGCTTCCGTGACAGGGTTGCGGCCTATGAGGAGGTTGGGGTTCTCCTCGGCGCGAAGCGCCGATCCGGCTGCGGCCCTGACGCCGGCGGGCTTTGCGGACGCGCGCTTTTGCGCGGTCCTCTTATCGCCGCGCTGCGACCTTGCCGCCTCTTTCTTTTCGTATTTGGGACCTGTTCTGGGGTTGTCTCTCTTAGGCATTATGCTTCTCCGTATCTTCCAAAGAACGACCTTCTATGACCTCAAAAGCTTTGAGCACAGCTTCGCTGAGCCTTGCGCTGTTTTCCGAAAGGTCCAGGTATCCGAGCAGGGCTTCGAAAGCCGTGGCCCACTTATAGGTTACGGGATCCGCGTTCTTCGGCTTTGTGGCTATCTTATGGTTGTGGGCCCGCCTCAAAAGCGCCTCTTCATCCTCGGTGAAAAAGCCGCTTTCCATCATGGCTTTTACTGCCCCGGCCTGCGGAGCGGCGCTGACGTAGCGCACGGCCTGCCGGTGCAGCCTGTCAGCCCTGACCGTGCTGCCTTCCCTTAGTATGCGCTGCCTTACGGCAAGCTCCCAGACCGCGTCTCCGAGAAACGCAAGCGTCAGCACGTCTGTTTTTTCAGGCTCTGTCTGCATTGT
>CAMYWZ010000161.1 GCA_947302945.1 uncultured Bacillota bacterium | reverse complement strand
TCCAGGTTAAGGTTCCGCACGGGTCCTGCCATCAAGGCATCCATCCACTGGCTTTTACTTGAGGCGAAAGCCAGCGGTCCCCCTTAATGTCACCCGAGTCAGGGAAGCAGCTGAAGTGAATTCCTGCACTTTCAGGGACGGTTCTCTTGGTGCCAAAAAGCCTCCGGGGGGCCGGAGGCTTTGGTTTTTGCGTGATGCAGGATGGGCCTGCTGCGCGGTTCAGTGTTGGTTTTAGTTCTTTGCGGACTCGTTCTCGCCGGTCTTGTAGTTGTGATCCTGACGGAAGGTCTTGGTGTACTTCTCGCCCTCCGCGGCAGCCTTCTTGGCGGCATCGGTGTAGAGTCCGTACTGGAACTCTTCGCACAGCTCGGTGTAGCTCTTGTCGGTGTGCTCGTTTCTGGGAAGAGGAACGCCCTGCTCGCCCGCGAGGATATCCTGTACCCTCTTGATGTTGACGTGGTGGATGTCGGTTCCTTCCATAGCGGCAACTGCAGCAGCAACGCCTGCGCCCTGACCGGTACCGGTGCACTGCGGGATCAGGTTGAGCCAGTCGATAGCGATGTTGTCCGTGGACAGGTGGCGGCCCGGAGCCAGGAGGTTCTCGCAGCCCTTAGCCATGATAGCGCCGAGAGGAATTTCCACAGGACCGCAGTCGTTGATCTGGCAGATGGTGGAGTGCCATGCGATGACGTCGTCGTGCTTCTTGGCGAAGGCGAAGTCGTTGGTGGTCATGATGTACTCACCCTGCAGTCTCCTGGAGCAGCGTGTTCCGAGCTGCGGAGCGATGTCGTAGAGGAAAGCGTGTCTGAATGCTGTCGGAACTGCTTCCTTCATGTATTCGATGACCCTGGGGATGGCAAGTCTGGTGGTGACTTCGGTGTAGGTCTGGTCCTTGATGACTGTGCAGTCGCGGTCGGTGTGCCAGTTGTTCATCCAGCAGACGTCGGGGCTGTTGCCGGAGATCGGGGAGATCCTGAAGCCTGCGACCTTCTTTATGCCTTCTCTGAAGCCTGCAGCCGCATCGGGATGATTCTGCTGCCACTCGAAGAACTGGTTCCAGTCTATGCCGCCGACTCTGTAAACAAGAGCGGTCGTGGAGGATCTGCAGACTGCGTCTGCCAGGGACTGGTATGCTGCGCCGGACTGGCTGTAGATGTCACCGTCGCCTGTAGCATCGATGACCTGCTTGGCCAGGATAGCCTTGCGGCCTTCCTTGGATTCGAAGATGACGCCCTTGATGGTCTTATCTTCGATGATGGGCCTTACGCCCCAGGTGTGATACATCAGCTGGATGCGGTCTCTTTCCTCATAGACCATCTGGTCGAGGACTATGCGCATGTACTGCGGATCGAAGTACGGAGCTCTTACGAGCATGGACTCCTTGCAGCCGCCGAAGGTGCCGCGGCTTACGCAGTCATGGTATGCTTTCCATCTGTAGAGGAGAGCAGGATCAGTGGAGCCGGCTTCGTCTATGGAAGGAGCTGCGGTGGTTCCCGGGAACTGCTTCTCGCAGCGGATGAACCACTCTTCCTGGATGCCGCTTACGAAAGCCTTGTTTCTCCAGGTGAGGTTCGGGAGCATGAGTACGTAACCACCGGTGGCGTCGCCGCCCATGTAGCCGTAGCGCTCCATGAGGATGATGTTCTTTGCGCCTGCTCTTGCAGCAGCAACAGCGGCGGCCTGTCCTGCGGCACCTGCACCGACTACGAGAATGTCGCATTCTGCGTATACGGGGATGTCGCGGGCAGCTTCATGATAAACTTGTGCCATAGTATCGTCCTTTCTTAACTTGTGGGTAAACTGTTCCTACGCTTATATTATATTGCACCGCCGTGCCTTTACACAACCCATTAACTTTTACTTCGGTGTGAAAATAATTGACAGGCAGTAAAAACGGCGGGACACTAAAGGGCCCCTTGGAAAGGAGCCCTTTGAAAATATCCTTATGCGAGGACTATACTGTGATAGCTACCGGGAACAGAACGTTGAAGATCAGTCCGATCACATACTGCCAGATGATGTAGAGGCACAGTACCAGGAGACCTGAGGTGAACAGGAACTTGGAGTCGATCTCTTTTCTGGAGAGTATGTATGCAGCGTTTACAGATCCGGACGGGAACAGGTAAGCAACCTGCGCGCAGGCGGACAGTGTAGCAAGGACGATGGTCGGGTTGCCGACTTCACCGGCCTTGATGTGCTCGCAGACGATAGGAGCAATGATCGGGGTGATACCAAGGGTAAGTACCTGGCCATTGACTATCTGGGTAACGAGTGTAGCGAATACTGTTACGATGAACAGAAGGAGAGGAATGCTCATGTTGCCGAAGATCGGTCCGAACAGGCTGCTGATAGCTCCGCGGATACCCATGTTCTCAGCCTGGTCTGTGCAGACGGTGCCGAGCAGTACCATGATACCTACGAGGGAGATCATCATCCAGATGGAGGACTCGGAAAGGAGCTTGTTGAGGTTGATGATGGGTTCGCCTTCAACTCTGATGATGCTGAAGAGAACGAGCGGGAGTACCCAGATCATGGTTACTGTGAGGGAACCCCAGACAGCGTATCCGGGCCAGGTCTTCTTCGCGAATGCGGTAAGAATTGCATAAGCGATGCAGATGATGACGGACCAGAACATGATCTTCATCTTCTTGTCGAACTTGTCGGGAACCTTTGCGAACTGCTCGACCTTGGTAACGTCGACGTTGGCAAGCTTGGACATGTCTACTCTGAAGATGTACTTGAGAGCAAGGACATACAGAGCGTTGAAGATGATGAATGTCGCGATCTCATACAGCATGTAGAGAGGTCCGTTGAAGGTGAGTCCGTAGGGCTCGAGAGCCTTGTCGAAGAAGGATACGGTAACAGCCATGGCGCCTCTGAAGTAGAACAGGAAGCCGCCGTAAGCTCCTACGTATACGCCCAGGAGAGCATACTTCTTGAACTTGCTTTCTTCGCCGTAACCTGCGACGTCGCACATGGAGTCGATCAGTCCGTAGAAGAGCAGGAAGAACGGAGCACCGCCCATGCAGGTGGATACTACGTAACCGGTGGTCATGATGATGAACATCAGCATGCCGGGTCTGCCTTTGGTGATCTTGAGTCCGAGCATCTTCTTAGCGATGACGTTCATGGCTCCGGTCTGTCTGAGTCCGAGGAGCAGAGCGCCTGCGAAGACGAGCTGGAAGGTGGTGGTGGTTCCTGTCCACTTGGTAAGCAGTGTGCTTACGTCCATGTAGCCGTGGATCGGGAAGGCAAGCAGAGCGATGAGAGAGCTCTGGGTGATGGGGCAGCCTACGCATGTCATGAATATGACACCGATGACTACGCCGAGCATCTTCATTCCCATGTCGCCCATGCCGCCGAACGGCGGAACGATGTAGCCGAACAGGAAGACGATGATGGTACCTATAATAAGGTAAATGTCCTTACTAGTAAGTCCCTTCTTTTGTTCAATAGCTGGCATTTTGAAAATTCTCCTTTCTTGAACAAATAAAAATGATAAATGCAACGCAGGGGAAAGTGCTCCCCTAGCCCTTTCATTATATGATAAACATCTAACGAAAAGCGGTATAGATTAGTTGCGGCTGCGTAAATGTTTTTAACGGCTCACTCCAGCGCCTGGGCGAGGTCCGCGATCAGGTCCTCCTTGTCTTCAAGGCCGCATGAGATGCGTACGAGGCCTGCCGGGACGCCTGCGGCGATCAGCTGCTCCTCCGTCATCTGCCTGTGGGTGGACGTTGCCGGGTTGAGGCAGCAGGTGCGCGCGTCCGCGACGTGTGTCTCGATGGCGGCGAGCCTGAGCTTTTTCATGAAGGCTTCGGCAGCCTTGCGCCCTCCCCTAAGCTCGAACGAAACCA
>CAMYWZ010000160.1 GCA_947302945.1 uncultured Bacillota bacterium | reverse complement strand
CTCGGTTCTGTTATCTCCTTCGTGATAATGCTTTTTTACATCCCCATCATCGTCAAGTGCATCAAAAATGAAGAGACCGTGCTGGAGCAAGGTCTCAAAGGCTACAAAGAGTACAAAGAAAAAGTTAAATACAGGCTGATACCGTTTGTGTGGTGATCGACAGAAACTGTTTGGCACCAAAAGGACCGTCCCTTAAGTGCGAAAAAGAAAACGGTCTTCCGGGAGGAAGACCGTTTTTGATAGTGTTTTGGCGCCGGAAGGACCGTCCCTGAGGTGCGGCACCAAAAGGACCGTCCCTTAGGTGCGGTAGCGCTTCTGGGCGATGTAGGTGGTGTGGAGGAGCTGGTGGGCTTTGTGGCTTCCGGGCTCTCCGAGGTAGGTGTCGTAGAGTTCCTTGATCATCGGGTTCTCGTGGGACTTGCGCATTGCGCTCTTTTCGTCCTGCTTGTAGAGGGCTTTGGCGCGCAGTGCCTTAAGATCCACATGACCGCGGATATCCGCAGGCTGGTAGGGCTGTCCGCCGCCGTTCACGCAGCCGCCGGGGCAGCACATGAACTCGACGAAGTCGTAGTCCAGCTCGCCGTTCTTGATGCCGGTAAGCACGGTCTTGATGTTGTGGACGCCGGATGCCACGCATACCCTGACGGTTTTGCCGGGGAGGTCGTAGGAGGCTTCCTTGATGCCCTTGGTGCCGCGGACTTCGTGGAATTCCAGCGGTCCCATCTCGCTCTTGGTGACTATGGCAACGACTGTACGGAGTGCCGCTTCCATTACGCCGCCTGTGGCTCCGAATATGACGCCGGCGCCTGTGGCAAGGCCGAGGAGAGGATCGCACTCTTCGTCCTTAAGCGAGGTGAACATGATGCCGGCCTTCTGGATCATGCGGCCGAGCTCTCTTGAGGTGAGGGCGATGTCCACGGGCATGCATCCGTTGGGGAGGCGCTGCTCTTCGCGCTTGCACTCGTATTTCTTGGCGGTGCAGGGCATTATGGATACAACGACTATGTCTCTGGGATCTATGCCTTCTTTTTCTGCGTAGTAGGTCTTGACCATAGCGCCGAACATCTGCTGCGGGCTCCTGCAGGAGGAGACGTTGGGTATGAATTCGGGGAAGTCCTGCTCGAGGAACCTGATCCAGCCGGGGCTGCAGGAGGTGAACATCGGGAACTTTCCGCCTTCCTTGAGCCTGTGCAGGAACTCGGTGCCTTCCTCCATAATGGTGAGGTCCGCGGCGTTGTTGACGTCGAAGACTTTGTCGAAGCCGAGCCTTCTTAAGGCTGCGTACATCTTGCCTTCGACGTTGGAGCCGACAGGCATGCCGAAGCATTCGCCCAGGGTGACTCTTACGGAGGGAGCTGCGCCGACAACGACGTGCTTCTTCGGGTCTCTTAAGGCTGCGAGGACTTCTTCCGTATCGTCCTTTTCGACGAGGGCGGCGGTGGGGCAGACCACGGTGCACTGACCGCAGGAGATGCAGTCGGACTCGGCAAGGCCTCTGTCGAAGGCTGCGCCTATGTGGGTGGCGAAGCCTCTGTCGTTGGGGCCTATGACTCCGACTTCCTGAAGGTTCCTGCAGACGCTTACGCAGCGGCGGCAGAGAACGCACTTGGAATTGTCGCGTACGAGGTGCAGCGCGGACTTATCGTAGTCCGGCTGGAGGTCTTCAAGACCTTCGAAGCGGACGCAGTCCACATCCAGATCGGCGGCCAGCTGCCTGAGTTCGCAGTTGCCGTTTCTGGGGCAGGTGAGACACTCCATCCTGTGGTTGGAAAGGATGAGCTCCAGGGTGATCTTTCTGGAGTTTCTGACCTTTTCCGTATCCGTGAAGACTTCCATGCCTTCGGATACGGGGTAGACGCAGGAGGCAACAAGGTTCTTGGCACCTTTGACTTCCACTATGCACATGCGGCACGCGCCTATCTCGTTTATGTCCTTAAGGTAGCAGAGCGAAGGGATCCTGATCCCTGCGGACCTTGCTGCCTCGAGTATGTTTGTCCCTTCCGGTACGGTAACGGGAATGTTGTTGATTTTAAGATTAACGTTCTTTGCCATTTTCCGCACCTCTTACTTTCTCTCGATAGCGCCGAACTTGCAGTTGTTCATGCAGACGCCGCACTTGATGCACTTGGTCTGGTCAATGACGTGCGGTTCCTTGACGCTTCCGCTGATGGCCTTGACCGGGCAGTTGCGCGCGCAGAGCGTGCAGCCCTTGCACTTATCGGGAATTATCGTGTACTTGAGCAGGTCTTTGCATACTCCCGCCGGGCAGCGCTTGTCCACGACGTGGGCAATGTACTCTTCCCTGAAGTGGGTGAGGGTGGAGAGCACCGGGTTGGGAGCGGTCTGGCCGAGTCCGCAGAGGGCGTTGGCCTTGATGTATTCGCAGAGCTCTTCGATCTTGTCCAGATCCTCAAGCTCGGCCTGGCCCTTGGTGACCTTGTCCAGCATCTCGTAAAGGCGCTTGGTGCCTATGCGGCACGCGGTGCACTTTCCGCATGACTCGTCGATGATGAAGTTGAGGAAGAACTTGGCGATGTCCACCATGCAGTTGTCCTCGTCCATTACGATGAGTCCGCCGGAACCGACCATGGACTTGATCTGGTCGAGAGAGTCGAAGTCCATCGGGGTGTCGATGAGGCTTGCGGGTATGCATCCGCCGGAAGGACCGCCGGTCTGGGCCGCCTTGAACTTCTTGCCGCCGGGGACGCCGCCGCCTATGTCTTCTATGATGGTGCGCAGAGGTGTTCCCATGGGGATCTCCACCAGTCCGGTGTTGGTGATCTTTCCGCCGAGGGCGAAGACCTTGGTTCCCGGAGACTTTTCGGTGCCCATCTTCCTGAAGGCTTCTGCGCCGTTGTTTATGATCCAGGCGATGTTCGCGTAAGTTTCAACGTTGTTGAGGACCGTGGGCCTGTCGAAGAGTCCCTTGACCGCGGGGTAGGGCGGACGGTTCTTCGGCTCGCCTCTGCAGCCTTCGATGGAGTGCATGAGGGCTGTTTCCTCGCCGCATACGAATGCGCCTGCGCCGAGACGGAGGCCTATGTCGAAGTTAAAGCCTGTGCCGAAGATGTTCTCGCCGAGAAGGCCGTAGTCCTTGGCCTGCTTGATGGCTATCTGCAGTCTCTTAACTGCTATGGGGTACTCCGCGCGTACGTAGATGTAGCCCTGGCTTGCGCCTATGGCGTAGCCTGCGATGGCCATGGCTTCGAGGACGGAGTGCGGGTCTCCTTCGAGGACGGAACGGTCCATGAAGGCGCCGGGGTCTCCTTCGTCTGCGTTGCAGCATGCGTACTTCTGGCCGTCCGGGCTTACCGCGTCGTGGGTGAACTGCCACTTGCGGGCTGTCGGGAAGCCTGCGCCTCCGCGTCCGCGAAGTCCGGAAGCCGCGATGACGTCTATGACCTGCTGCGGTGTCATGGTGGTGAGCACCTTGCCCAGGGCCTCGTATCCGCCGACTCCGATGTATTCATCGATATCCTCGGGATTGATGATGCCGCAGTTGCGGAGGACTATCCTGTGCTGGTGCTTGTAGAATTCGGTGTCTGTAAGGGACGTTACGGATGTGGGCACCTTCTTGACTTCTTCCTTGTGGAGCAGTCTCTTTACGATGCGGCCCTTGACGATGTGCTCGGAAACTATCTCCTTGACATCGCTTACCGTAACGTGGGTGTAGAGCGATCCTTCGGGGTAGATGAGGACTATCGGGCCCATGGCGCAGAGGCCGAAGCAGCCGGTCCTTACGACCTTGACTTCCTTATCCATGCCCTGAGCCTTGAGTTCTTTTTCGAAGGCTTCGATGATCTTGGGGCTCTGTGAGGAGCTGCATCCGGTACCTGTACAGACCATGATGTGCGAACG
>CAMYWZ010000159.1 GCA_947302945.1 uncultured Bacillota bacterium | reverse complement strand
TTCAACCTGATACTGGCCTTCAACGCGGTCATGCTTGCCTGCGCGGGGCTGTTCTTCGGCTGGGACGAGGCTCTCTACTCGATAATCTATCAGTACATATCGACCCAGGTGATCCACGTCCTTTACCGCAACTACCAGCAGCAGACGCTCTTCATAGTCACGTCAAAGGCGCAGGAAGTCTGCGACGCCATCTACGAGAGCTGCCACCACGGAGCTACGATGATAGAAGCCGAGGGCTCTCACGCTCACAAGGAGTACAAGCTAGTGTATTCTGTCATTTCCGGAGGCGACGCCAAGATCGCGATTCAGGTGGTCAAAGATATAGACCCGGACGCTTTCGTCAATTCCATACGTACGACGGAGCTTAGGGGCAATTTCTACATAAGGCCCAGAGACTGAGAGGACAACATGGTCACCAACGTTTACGAACAGTATTTTGAAGCCTGCCACGAGGCATCCGGTGTAAAGCGCCGCGCGGTTCTTGTCATGCTTACCGCGGATTCGGAAGCCGGAAACATCAGGTACGAAGCGGCCGCCACATTCTTCCCGCACAAAGATCCGGAGGATTTTGCCGTTTCCTACGACGACTTCTTCAGCAAAGTGCTTTTCGAAGGCAAAGGGCGCAGGTCTAAAAAGCGCGAAGCGGCTTTTCTTGAGAGTTTCCGCGAAGAGATAGACAGCCTCGTGTCCGGCGCGGGCGCTGAGGTGTACTGGGACAAACCGCTTCGCGAAGCGAGGATAGGATAGCACTCACAACAGTCAGACCGCTCTGGGAGGAACCAGGACCCAATGGCACAGTTCATCGATTTTCCGGAGATCCATATCAAAGTCGAAGGTATGGAAGGGATAAAGATCCCGCGCATGGTAAGGATCAGACAGCATTTTGACGCGCAGAAGATAGAGGATATCAGGGCTCATGTCTTCGCTCAGATGGACGCGCTGGAGGACCATGCTCAGTACAGAGGAAAGCGCCTTGCGATCACCGCGGGCAGCCGCGGCATACCTCATCTGGACCTGATAATCAAAAGCGTTATAGACAAGCTCAGGACCTGGGACGCCAGGCCTTTTATCGTTCCTGCGATGGGCAGCCACGGGGGAGCCACGGCCGAAGGCCAGAAGGAACTGCTCGCCGGTTTCGGCATCACGGAGGAGACTATGGGCGTGCCCATATTGTCTTCCATGGACGTCGTGCAGCTCGGAAGCCTTGACGACGGCACACCTATTTACTGCGACAAAAACGCGGCGGAGTCGGACGGCATCATAATACTCAACAAAGTCAAGCCCCACACGGATTTTCGCGGGGAGCACGAGAGCGGCATGGCCAAAATGATGGCCATAGGACTTGCGAAGCACAAAGGCGCCTCGATGTTCCACATGAAGGGCTTCCCCAGCTTCGCGAAGCGCATCCCTAAGGTCTGCGAGGTCTTCATGCAGCACGCTCCCATGGCCTTCTGCGTAGGCATAGTCCAGAATGCCTACGACGAGATCTGCGCGATAGAGGTAGCAGAAAGCAGTCAGCTTCTTGAGAAGGACGCGGAGCTTCTGCGCCTTGCCAGGGACAGGATGGCAAAGTTCCTCTTTAAAGACATAGACGTCCTGATCATAGACGAGATAGGCAAGAACGTCAGCGGCAACGGCCACGACCCCAACATCACCTCGCGCAGCAATTCCAAGGGCTTTGACGAGATACTCAACCTGAAGAAGCTCTTTATTCGCGGCCTTAACGAGGAGACTCACCACAACGGCTGCGGCATGAGCGCGGCGGACATCACCACCAGAAGGGCGCTTCGCAGCATAGATTATGAGACCATGTGGATCAACGTGGTCACCTCTACGATGCTCAACGGCGGCAAGACGCCAATGTACACGGAAACGGACCGCGAAGCCCTGATGATAGCCATACGCACCTGCACAGGGGAGGATTTTTCCTTCGACAACGTAAAAGTCGTCAGGATCAAGGACACGCTCCACATGGGCGAGATAGAAGTTTCGGAGAACTACATCCCGCTGATCAAAGACGATCCGAATATAGAGATAATAAGCGAGCCCTATGAGATGCAGTTCGATGAGGAAGGATTCATGGTGTAAAAGATGAAGACCAACGCACTGATCGCGTCGCCCGAAGACAGCGTAGTAACCCTCACCGCGGAGGCGGCCCGCGGCGGAAAGGTATGCTTCAGCCTTGACGGAAAACTTGCTGAAGTGATTGCGGGAGAGGACGTTCCCGTTTACCACAAGCTGGCTGTAAAGACCGTGAAGAAGGGACAGCCGGTAATAAAATACGGGGAAGTCATAGGCATAGCCAGGGCGGACATACAGCCCGGCGAATGGGTACACACCCACAATCTGTCGTCTGACGGGAGGTAGGCCATGGAGTTTATGGGATACAAAAGGGCGGACGGCAAGGTCGGCGTGCGCAACCACGTGATAGTGGTGCCCGGAGTCATCTGCGCATCGGTCGCCGCAAAAAAGATAGCAGATGAGACCGGCGCGGTTTTCGTCGGCAACCCCAACGGCTGCGGGCAGTCCCCGGAAGATACGGCAACCACGCTGGAGATAATCACCGGGCTGATCGCCAACCCCAACGTTTACGGGGCTCTGATAGTCGGCCTCGGCTGCGAGGCGCTTCAGGAAGAGCGCTACCGCAGCGCTCTCGCGAAGCTTACCGACATGTCCATTGATTACGTAAAGATCCAGGACCGGGGCCTTGCGGAGACTGTGAAAAGGGGAGTGGCGCTTACCGAAGCGCTGCTCAAAAAGTCCTCAGATGTAAAACGGGAGCCCTGCAGCGTTTCCGAGCTCATACTCGGCCTTGAGTGCGGCGGCTCGGATCCCACGTCGGGACTTTGCTCCAACGTCGTGCTTGGCAAGGTCACGGACATGATAATAGACATGGGCGGCAGCGCGGCTCTGACAGAGACCCCGGAGGCCGTAGGCGCGGAGCACATACTGAAGCGGCGCGGAGCAACGCCGGAGATAGGGCAGAAGATATACGATTCCGTAAAAGCCTTCGAGCAGATGTTCCTCGACAGAGGCATGAACGTACGTGAAGGCAACCCCTCGCCCGGAAACATAGCCGGTGGCATCACTACCCTCGAGGAGAAGTCCCTCGGCTGCATACACAAAGCCGGCAGCAGGCCGTTTACGGGCTTCTACAGGTACGGAGAACAGATAACAGGCAAGGGACTATGCTTCATAGACACTACGGCTTTCGACGTGGCTTCGGTAACGGCCAAGGCCGCGGCGGGTTCGCAGATAACGGTGTTCACCACCGGACGCGGCAATCCTGTCGGAAACCCCGTCTGCCCGGTCATAAAGATGACGGCGAACCGCGATACAGCGGAAAGGCTCGCGGACATCATAGACTTCGACTCAAGCGGAGCTATAGCAGGCGAAGTCACGCAGGAACAGCTTGCGGGCGAACTCCTGGCCTATATCATACGCGTCTGCGAAGGCGAGCTCACCAAAGCCGAGATCAACGGCTCCGCAGAGATACTCATAAACCAGCAGATGAGCTACTGCTGAGGAGGACCGCATGAAGATGAAGGTCGGATCTTTCAACTCGCTCGAGTTCATTTCCAACAAGACCTGCTACAAGGGAAACGGCTTTACCGACGACGACCTTGCAAGGCCCATAATAGGCATTGCCTGCTCGTACAACGAGTCAGTTTCGGGGCACATGGACCTCAGGGAGCTTTCGCAGCAGGTGAAGAACGGCATATACCGCGCCGGCGGCACTCCGGTCGAGTTCGGCGTCATGGCATGCTGCGACGGCATAGCCGACAACCACTACGGTTCGCACTATGTGCTGCCTTCAAGGGATATAATTGCGGACACGGTAGAGGCCCAGTGCAGGGCGCACGCGTTCG
>CAMYWZ010000158.1 GCA_947302945.1 uncultured Bacillota bacterium | reverse complement strand
GACTGCATGATTTCAACGTTTTCTGTGGAAAAAACGGCACCGGGAGAACCGTCCCTGATGGTGCTTTTTACCTATTATACCGTAGGTGAGTAGGTAAATCAAGGGGGTTTCGGGGTATTTGCCTATTGACATAGTAGGTAAAAGGTGATATATTATCGGCGGAAAGAAAAGAATGAAAGGGCGGAGGCCTCAGATACATGGAAAATAACGAAACAAGGACGATATACGCAGATAACGCGGCTACCACGAAGATGAGCCGTACGGCTATAGACACCATGGTAAAGTACATGGAGGAGACCTACGGCAACCCCTCGAGCCTCTACGTCGTGGGCCAGAAGGCCAAGGAGGCGCTTGAGGCGGCAAGGGCCCAGGTGGCGGGTGTCATAAACGCAGATCCGAGGGAGATCTACTTCACCTCGGGCGGCAGCGAAGCCGACAACCAGGCGCTGGTCTCTGCGGCCGTGCTTGGGGCGAAGAAGGGCAAAAAGCACATAATATCAACGGCTTTCGAGCACCACGCCATACTTCACACCCTCAAAAAGCTCGAAAAGGAGGGCTTCGAGGTGACGCTTCTTCCCGTCCATGAGAACGGCCTGGTGCGCCCTGAGGAACTGGAGGCGGCCATACGCCCCGATACCTGCCTTGTCACGATAATGTTTGCGAACAACGAGATAGGCACGATACAGCCGATACGCGAGCTCGGCGCCATCTGCAGGGCCAAAGGCGTGCTGTTCCACACGGATGCGGTGCAGGCCATGGGACATCTGCCGATCGACGTGGCAGCGGACAACATAGACATGCTTTCAGCGTCGGCGCATAAGTTCCACGGGCCCAAGGGCTGCGGCTTCCTCTACGCAAGGAAGGGTATTGCGCTCACGAATATAATCGAAGGCGGCGCCCAGGAGCGTGGCAAGAGGGCCGGAACTGAGAACGTTCCTGGCATCATGGCCATGGCGGCGGCTCTGACCGAGGCGGCCGGCAAGATCGATGCGTACAGCGCAAAGCTCACGCCGCTTCGCGACAGGCTGATCGCGGGGCTTTCGAAGATCCCCCACAGCGCGCTCAACGGCGACGCAAAGAAGAGGCTTCCGGGCAACGTCAACTTCTGCTTCGAGGCAATAGAGGGCGAATCGCTGCTCCTGCTGCTGGACGACAAGGGCATCTGCGCGTCGTCGGGCAGCGCCTGCACCTCCGGTTCGCTGGATCCCAGCCACGTGCTGCTTGCGATAGGCAGGGTGCACGACGTGGCTCACGGCTCGCTGAGGCTCACCCTCGGGGAGGACACCACAGAGGAAGATGTGGACTACATGATCAGGTCCGTGGCGGAGGTCGTGGAGCGCCTGAGGAGCTTCTCGCCGGTCTGGAGAGAGCTGCAGCAAGGTAAGCGGCAATTCATACTGTAGAAACAGTTCATCAAACTGAACGATACAGGGGCTCAGCCCTAAAAGAAAGGAAATGCAATGGCACTTTACAGCGATAAAGTATTCGATCACTTCAGGAACCCCAGAAACGTGGGTGTCATCGAGGACGCGGACGGCATAGGCGAAGTCGGCAACACGGTCTGCGGCGACATCATGAAGATGTACCTCAAGATCGACAACGACGTCGTCACCGACGTCAAGTTCGAGACCTTCGGCTGCGGCAGCGCGATCGCTTCCAGCTCCATGGCCACCGAGATGATCAAGGGGAAACCGCTTTCCGAGGTCATGAAGCTCACGAACAAGGCGGTCGCGGAAGCTTTGGACGGCCTTCCGGCGCACAAAATGCACTGTTCGGTCCTGGCTGAGGAAGCCATTCAGGCGGCCCTTAAGGATTATTATAACAAGAAAGGCATCAAGACGGATCTGGGCGACGTTCCGGCTGAGGCCAGCTGCCCCAAGTGCTGCGAGGGAAGCCCCGAGGCGGACAGCATGTTCGACGAGATCAGAAAAAATCTGAAAAAAGATTAAAATACCTATTGACATAGTAGGTGAATGGTGTTAATATAGCCCCAATATACCTCAAAACCTTCCCCAAAAGATGCGGGGAAACACAAAAGCCAGAAGAAAGGAGGCGCAAAAATGCAGGAAAACAAGGCGATAATGATCAGCGGCGCATGGTGTTGTCGAATGCTTTCCTCCCGGGCATGTAACATGGCGGGGCGCTTGGCGTGCAGGCTTGCGTCTTTTGAATAACTGTAAACACGACTGTTATCATATGCCAGATGCCCGGGAGTAAAAAGCTTCCGGGCTTTTCATTCGTACACCTCATCCGGCCTTGCAGGCCACCTTCCCCTGAAAGGGAAGGCAGTATACCTCATCCGGCGCTGCGCGCCACCTTCCCCAAAATGGGGAAGGCAGTAAAGAAAGGAATTAATAAAATGAGCAGTTATAAATTCGAAACACTTCAGCTCCACGTAGGTCAGGAGCAGGCAGACCCGACGACAGATTCCAGAGCGGTACCCATTTACCAGACAACTTCATACGTATTCCACAACAGCAAGCACGCGGCGGACCGCTTCGGTCTCGCGGACGCGGGCAACATCTACGGAAGGCTCACGAACTCGACCCAGGAAGTCCTGGAGAAGAGAGTCGCGGCCCTCGAAGGCGGCACGGCTGCTCTGGCGCTGGCAAGCGGCGCGGCTGCAGTCAGCTACACGATCGAGGCTCTTGCGGCAAACGGCGGCCACATCGTGGCTCAGAAGACCATATACGGCGGCAGCTTCAACCTGCTGGCCCACACTCTGCCCCAGTACGGCATCACGGCGACCTTCGTGGACGCTCACGACCTGAAGGAAGTCGAGGGCGCCATCAAGGAAAACACCAGGGCCATCTACCTCGAGACCCTCGGCAACCCCAACAGCGACATCCCCGACATAGACGCCATCGCGGAAATAGCCCACAAATACGGGCTTCCGCTGGTCATAGACAATACTTTCGGCACCCCCTACCTGATCCGCCCCATCGAGCACGGCGCGGACGTGGTGATACACTCGGCCACCAAATTCCTCGGTGGACACGGCACCACACTTGGCGGTATAATAGTCGAAAGCGGCAAGTTCGACTGGAAGGCCAGCGGCAAGTATCCCAACATCGCGGCGCCCAATCCAAGCTACCACGGCGTGGCGTTCGCGGACGCGGTGCCCGGAGCGGCATTCGTCACCTACATACGAGCGATTTTGCTGAGAGACACCGGCGCCTGTATCTCGCCGTTCAACGCGTTCCTCCTGCTGCAGGGGGTTGAGACCCTCTCCTTAAGGCTTGAAAGGCACGCCGAGAACACCAAAAAGGTGGTCGAATACCTGGCAAAGCACCCGCTGGTGGCAAAGGTCAACCACCCGAGCCTGCCGGATCACCCGGACCACAAGCTGTATACCAGATACTTCCCTGGCGGCGGCGCTTCGATCTTCACCTTCGAGATCAAGGGAGGGCAGGAGGCGGCCTGGAAGTTCATAGACGCGCTGAAGATCTTCTCGCTGCTGGCTAACGTGGCGGACGTGAAGAGCCTGGTCATCCACCCGGCTTCCACCACCCACTCGCAGCTGACCGAGGAGGAGCTGCTGGACCAGGGCATAACCCCGGGAACCATAAGGCTTTCGATAGGCACGGAGCACATAGACGACATAATCGCAGACCTTGAAGCAGGATTTGCGGCAGTATAAATCATTAAAGCAGGCTTGGCACCAACAGGTGGCACCACAGGGACGGTCCTTTTGGTGCCAAAAGAAAAACAAGAAACAGAGGCAAGGACCTCGGAAAGAAGGATAAAAATGGCTAAGATCTATAAGGGAGCAATCGAATTAATAGGAAACACACCGCTGGTAGAGATCACTAATATCGAAAAAGAGCTGGGGCTTAAGGCTACCGTGCTCGTAAAACTGGAGTACTTCAACCC
>CAMYWZ010000157.1 GCA_947302945.1 uncultured Bacillota bacterium | reverse complement strand
ACATGCCGGACATCCGCGCCATCGACGGAGCCAACGACAGCACGTATTTCTTCTCGAGAGAGCAGTCCTACATCGCTTATTACTGCTGCGGAGTCTGGAACGAAGTCGGCGGAGTCAAGTCCCAGCCGGTCTATACCAGGCTGATACGGTGCGAATTCTTCGTCCCCGGCCCCTTAGCCCCCGTTATCGACTCTGAGATGCCGGACTGCTACATGCCCATAGGCGAAGAGATCACCCTCTGGTCCAGCGCCATCTCCCAGGACGGCGGCACTCTCAGCTATCAGTGGTACGTTTCAGACACTCCCAACATGCCGGACATCCGCGCCATCGACGGAGCCAACGACAGCACGTATTTCTTCTCAAGAGAGCAGGCCTACATCGCTTATTACTGCTGCGGTATCTGGAACGAAGTAGGCGGAGTCAAATCCCAGCCTGTCTACACCAGGCTGATACGCTGCGAATTCTACGACCCGAACCCTAACCCGTCCGGAGGCGGGACCGAGACTGTCATAGGCATTGCAATTTCAGCGATGCCGGACAAAACAAAGTACAAAGTCGGCGAACAGCTGGATCTTAAAGGCCTTAAGGTCAAGATCTCCACAAGCAGCGGCGCCAAGGAGCTGGACGACAACAGCAAGCTGTCGGTCAGCGGTTTTGACAGTTCGAAACCAGGCGTCCAGTCCATCATGATATCTTACGAGGGCAAAGTCACTTCCTTTACTGTGGAAGTCGCTGAGGAGAGCGCTCAGCCCCCGAAGAACAATACTGCGAACCAGACTCCGGTCAATACCGTTCCCAATACGAACAACGCTCAAAACAGCACCTCAAATACCAACGCTGCCCCGCAGCCATCACAGAACCAGCAGAGTTCCATCAACGTCAACACTCTGGTCATCGTGCTGATCGCGCTTGTCGGAGTGCTGATCGGGATCATTCTGGTGCTTCTTTTCACGAGAAAGAAAAAGTAGAGGCTTTTAAGATATGGAAAACAGGGTCGCACGGTTCGAAAAGGTAAGCGTCAAGCAGTTCGCGGAAGATTTCATAAGCTGCATAGGCGGCAACGTTGCTGCAGCAAGGCTTCTTTACGATAACGTAAAGATCCCCAAAAGGGCCACGGCCGGTTCCGCTGGCTACGATATCATTTCGCCTGTCTCGTTCACGCTCGCGCCTGGCGAAGGGGTCAAGATACCCACGGGCCTCCGCATAAAGATGGAACCCGGCTGGATGCTACTGATCCTTCCCAAGTCAGGACTCGGCTCGAAGTTCAGGCTCCAGCTCGACAACACCATGGGCCTCATAGACGGAGACTATTACGATGCAGCCAACGAAGGCCACATCATGGTCCCGGTAACGAACGATTCAAAGTCCGGCAAGGTGCTTGAAGTTCCGGCCGGCAAAGCCTTCGTCCAGGCTGTACTGGTGCCCTACGGCATCACGATGGACGACGCAGCCGAAGGCGCCAGAAGCGGCGGGTTCGGCTCCACAGGAGTATAGCAAACGATGCTTCTAAGAGAAGAACTCGAAAAACAGGAATACGACAGGCTGTCGCCTTTTGCGCAGAAATCGGCGGAGTCGATAGGCAGGGCAGTACAGGAAGATCCGTGCGATCTTCGCACGTGCTTTCAGCGCGACAGGGACAGGATAGTCCATTCAAAGGCGCTCAGAAGGCTCATGCACAAGACACAGGTCTTTCTGAGTCCGGAAGGGGACCACTACCGCACGCGGCTCACTCACACCCTTGAGGTAGCGCAGATCGCAAGGACCATCTCAAGAGCTCTGATGCTCAACGAAGACCTTACCGAAGCCATAGCCATGGGCCACGACCTGGGCCACACTCCTTTCGGCCACAACGGAGAGGCATATCTTGACGAGCGCCATCCCGGCGGTTTTTCGCACAACATCCAGAGCCTCAGGGTAGTGGACGTCATAGAGCGAAACTACAAGGGCAAGACCCTCAACCTCACGATGGAAGTCCGTGACGGCATAGTCAACCATTCCGGCCCGGTCGAGCCGTTCACGCTCGAAGGCCAGGTCGTAAGGCTCTCGGACCGCATCGCATACATAAACCACGACATAGACGACGCCCTGCGCGCAGGAGTCATAAAGCAGGAAGACCTTCCGAAGCACTGCATCGACGCGCTCGGAGATTCTCACGGAGCCCGCATAGACTTCCTCGTAAAGGACACGATTCGAAACTCCGACGGCAAAGACCGTATCATGCAGTCGCCGGATGCCAAACAGGCCATGGATGAGCTGCGCTCATGGATGTTCGCGAACGTCTACAGGAACCCGCTCGTAAAAGAGGAGAAGGAGCTTTTCCGCATAAGGAACCTGATCTTTTCCCTGTATGATTACTTCATGGAGCATCCCTCGCTGCTTCCCAAAGAGCAGCTGGACCTTCTCGGGACCGACGGCCTTGACGAAGTCGTAAAGGACCATATCGCGGGCATGACGGACCGCTATGCCATCAAACTGTATTCAGAGCTCTTCGTTCCGCTAGGATGGAAGCTGGGCTTATAAGACAGATACTAAGGAGGATGCCGATATAAATGTCCGGCAGAAAACTCACAATAACCATTATGACCGCTTTGATCCTGGCGTGCTTTGCAGCATGCACAGGACCGGAGATAGAGAATAACGGCGGGAACGATCCTCAGCCCGGTACAGACCAGCCGCAGCACCAGCACAGCTACGAGATGACAGTCACCCTGGCGCCTACATGCACGGAAGCCGGCACGGCTCTGTATAAGTGCACCTCATGCGGGGACAGTTACGAAGAGACGATCCCTGCCAGAGGTCACGATATGTACCTTGTCGAGCAGGTCGAATCCAAGTGCGTAGAGGAAGGAAAGCGTGTTTCAGCCTGCCGCAACTGCGATCTTGTCGTGACAGAGATGCTTCCTCCCGCCTATGACGTGCATGATCACAAACCGGCAATCATAATAGAATCCACCTGCAGGTCCGCGGGCAGCATAACTTACACATGCACCCGCTGCGGTGATTCATACACCGAATCCATCAGCAAGATCCCTCATGAATTTGAAGAAAAGTCCGAGACCTTAAGCGTATGCAGCGTCTGCGGACAGGAATGCTCATATCCGGCGGAGCTTGGATTTGAGGGAGTCAAGCAGCTCTACGAAAACATGCGTCTGGAACTCATAGAGACGGCCACTGACGAGGAGCTTGAGAAGGCGGATCCGAACATTGGCCAGATGTGGGAGGAGTACAGCACTTTCCAGGATTCGGAAGACGAGGCCAAGAAGGGCCTTTATCTCTACGTCAGGGTGAAGTACATGAACGAGAACGACTTGCGCATCATAGATCACGAGCGCATACATCCGTTCCGTTACGCGTACTCGGACGGCGAGTGGAGGATAACGACAAGATATCTTGCCGAGCTGAACAATTAGCTTGTTATATTCCTGTCATTCCAAAAGCATATTAACTATTGATTTTTTCCGTGAAATAAGGCAAAATTAAGAGAGTTAAGTTTTTGCAATTATATTTTGGAGTGCAATTTATGAAGATCAAAAACAAAAAGGACTTTGGTCTTGGCATCTTCGGAATACTGTTTTCGCTGTGGATAGCTTTTTACTCAATGAGCTACATACCTGACGCAAAACATGCCGGCTCATCGGGGCAGGCATCATGTTCGTTTGCTCGGTCGCCATCCTCATCAATCAGGAAGATCCGAAACTGGACAAAGACGGAAAGGTAAAGCCGTTCCTTACCAAAAAGCAGTGGATAGCTGCAGGCAAGGTGTTCGGCATCTACTGCCTTATGACTCTTCTGTTCTATCTCATCGGATTCACGGCAACTGTGCCCATCATCCTCTTCATCCTCACTTACATGCTGTCCAAGGTATCTGTACCGGACATGCCG
>CAMYWZ010000156.1 GCA_947302945.1 uncultured Bacillota bacterium | reverse complement strand
CAGGATGATTCCTGAAAATGAAAAACAAAACTGCCGCATACCCTGCAGAAGATGGCATCATCCGGCAGTTCGGCACCGCATTTTATACAATACTTCATAAATCAATACCTCCGGATATCTCGAATCACTATTATGATTTTACATTCTCCCGCAGAAAAAAGGAATAGAGTCATAAAACATGAACGTGACATTTTCAGTCACGTTCCGTGCCTTGCATGTCAGGCTTGTGCATTTTTACGAACAGTTGTATAATTTTATAAGGGAGGTGACGGATATGGTTACTGATAAGGCTAATATTTTATGCATACTGAAGATACTCGAAGACTATTCCGACGAGTCGCACATCCTAAACGCGCGCGATATACAGGACAAACTCAAAAGCATTTATGATAAAACTGCGGACAGGCGCACGATATACAGCGCGGTGGACACTCTTATCGGTCTTGGCTACGAGATCAGCACCTTCGAGGACAACGGCTGCGGCTATTACCTCATCGACAGACCTTTCGACCCAGCAGATGTAAGGCTTCTTACCGACGCCGTATGCAGTTTCGAGTACATATCAAAGAAACAGACAGACGAGCTGGTCGGAAAGCTTCAGGCAATGCTCCCTGTCCACGAAAGAAAACGCTACTGCACCACGAATATATTAAGAGCAGACAAAAAATCTCCCAACAGCCAGATCTTCCTCAACATAGAGCTTTTAGACCAGGCCATCGACGAGCGGAAAAAGGTCTCATTCATCTACACCGACTATGATTACAACAAAAAGCTTGTTCCACGTCGCTCCGAGCCCTACATCGCCAACCCCTACGCCATGATAGTCGAATCTGAGCACTACTACCTTGTCATGATACTTGAGGGCAAGACCGAACCAAGCTTCTACCGCATAGATATGATGAAGGAGCTCACCATCCTGGATGAGGAGATCAGCATCTCCAGAAAAGACGCAGATCTGGACAACGTCAGTAAAGTCGTGTATGCCCACGCCGGAAAACCGGAGCAGATCAGGCTTCGCTGCGATAAAAAAGCGCTCCGCTACTGCCTGGAACGCTTTGGACTTGACATAATGATCATTCCGTTAAAAGACGGGGAGACCTTCGAAACCGTCTTCAAGGCCTCCCCTGCCGGCATAGTCTACTGGGCTCTTCAGCAAATAGAACACGTAGAAGTACTGGCCCCGGAAAGCCTCCGGAGCCAGGTGATCGCCGCTGTAAAAGCCAATAAGTACGGAATTTAGAACTCTATGGTCTTCGGGGGCTCGGTGAAGGAAGAGAATGTAGCCTTCGCGTTCTCGAAGCGCAGACCCAGGCAGTTGCCGTCCTTCTCGTCGTACATGCGGCGGAGGTTCGGGTTCTTGTCCAAGAGATAGTGAAGAGTCTCATAGGAGTCGTCCCAGATCAGTTCGCACTCGATGCGGAGCCACTTGCCGTCTCCGAAGCAGCAGATCTCTGCCTTGGGGTTGGCCTTCAGCTGCTTTGCGACATTCTTCTTCTTTCCGGTCTGGGTGTACAGTTTTCCGTTATACTCTTCAGCAACGCCGAAGGGCCTTACGTGAGGCTGGTCTCCGTCGACTGTCGCCAGATAGAATACGTGATACTTTTTAAGGAATTCCAATACTTCGTTCATTTCGAATCCTCCTTCTCGATCATATAATACTTGATTTTAACGCTGCTGGGCATTCTTTCAGCCAGGCAGAAGAATACGTGGTTTTCCATCCACCTTAAGGACTCGTCGTAGACTTCGATCTTGGGGCATGTGACGAAATAGTACAGCGAAGGGTCTACGAATTCGCCGTTGAAGACTTTCTCCGCGTATTCGGGAGGAACTGTCCTCATTCCGTCGTTCTGGATGTAGTAGGACCTGCCGTCCGAAAGCCTTACAGCGTATCTTGCGGAAAGATCGCAGCGTCCGTTGGGGCGTATGATCTGCGAATCCACGCAGCCGCCGAGCATTTCTCCTTCAATGGGGTTTCCGTCTATGTCCTGACCGGTAACGTGGCCTGTGGGGCATACTATGAGCTGCCTTCTGCCGTTGATGCGGTCCTGGCCTACGACTATGGGCTTATCTGCGGTGCATTCAACCGTAAACATATGTCTCATAAATGATCTCCTTTAAAGGGGCAGCCACAAAGTGAACTGCCCCATTCTTTCGATTCCGCCGATATACGGCCTATACTACAGCTTGAGCTGCTCGTTGCACCATCTCTGCCATGCGGAAACGGTCTCAGGTCCTCTGCTTCCGTCTACGGTGACGCCGAGGAATGCCTGCATTGCCTTGGTGGTGTTCGGACCCCAGTCGCCGTCAGCTACTGCGCCGACCTTCTCCTGGATGGCTTTTGTGGTCAGAGGACCGCAGCTGCCGTCTTCTTCAAGACCGAAGATGTGCTGAGTGGTGATAGTGGTGAGCGGACCCCAGGAGCCATCGACTTCAAGAGTATACTTGGCTATCTCGGCTTCCTTGGCTGCCTTTGCTGCTTTCTTTGCTTCTTCTTCAGCGATTGCTTTTGCATTAGCGGCCGCTTCCTCTTCAGCTCTCAGCTCCTCGAGTTCGGCTGTCCTTTTTGCTGCTGCCTGAGCAGCGGCTTTTTTTGCTGCTTCTTCTGCTGCGACCTTTGCTGCTTCAGCTTCCTGAGCGGCCTTGGCTTCAGCTTCTTTCTTGTCCTTGCCTAAAAGTTTGTCAAACAGACCCATCGTTTACCTCTTTTCTGTCTGCACCACGCAGACCTTACGATTACTGATCAAATCAGTAACAGCATTATTTGACATTTATTATTTTATATCGCAGCGCATGCAAATGTCAATTATCACGGCGCAAAAAAGCTTCATACGGCATCAAAGATCGTATGCGGAAGCGAGATACTTCGAGTACCTTACCGCCATCACGTGCCAATTGTACAGGCTCTCCCCCATCACTGCCCCGCAGGCCTCGCGGTAAAGAGCCCAGACGTACCAGTAGTATGAAAGAAGCGCAGTGTAGGCAAGGTAGTGGAAGACAAGTCTGTCTGTGGCCTTATCCTGCAGATACTCCCTGATGAAAGCCTTGGCTTCGGGGACTTCCCACATGGAATCCATGATGTAAGTACCGATATCGCAGCCGGGATCCGCATTGCCGGCGTACTCCCAGTCTATCAGTATGGTCCTCCCGTCTTCCGTGAGCATCCAGTTAGGAGCATAGGTATCGCAGTGACAGAACCTTTCCGTAACTCCGTCGCCCCTGCACTTTTCAAGGCACTTTCTGACGCGGTCCCTGAGATTCTCAAAGTCCGGATCGGCTATGCCTCCCTTTTCGCTTTTGAGGATATTTTCTATCTTGCAGGCTTCTTCCCAGGGACGGAAACTCCAGTCCACAGACAGTTTCTTTTCGTGAAGCGTCCTGAGGACCGAAAGCACCCGCTTAGAATCCTCAAAGCTGCCGTAATCCGGAACTCTTATCTCCGGGACGAAGGACGAGATCTTCCAGCCCTGCTCATCGTCCATGTAGATGAAGGTCGGATCGACTCCTATGGACTTCGCAAGCTCAAGCGCCTTTTTCTCGTGAGGCCTTGAAATTATCGCTTCCGTGCCTTCCCCTGGGTGTCTGTATACGTATTTGCCCGCAGCCTTGCCCTTCACCTCGAACACGAATGAAGTGTTCGTGAGGCCTTCTTTTATGGCCTTGAAATTGCAGATATCCGATTCTTCGCAGCCGAGTATCTTCGCGATGTTCTTCATTATGGAGCTGTGGGTATCGCTGACGTATACTCTGTCGAAAGCCCGAAGCTCGTCGAGGGAATCGAACTCGAAGATGATGCCTTCCGGGTATTCCTTTATCTCCATCGGAGGAAGAGCCTTGACGTTCTCGCCGAGTATGTCCTCCCAGAGGACCTGGTCGTAAACTCCGGTGGATTCGGACTCTGT